>JAZRYQ010000166.1:0-2243 GCA_045600805.1 Candidatus Alloscillospira sp.
ACAAACGGGGCTTTGTCCCTGAATATGCTGTCAACCGGCATAAGGAAATGTTCGGGCGCGTCCGATTCAAGAATCGTTTTCATCGTCACGGCGTCTTTTTTCGTGTAAACTCCCGCCTGTGTTCTGCAAAGCGAGGACATACACCCTCCGCAGCCGAGCGCATCACCGATATCACTGCAAAGCGTGCGGATATAGGTTCCCTTGGAGCATGTGACATCAAGTCTGTATTCGTTGCCGGATACGGGATATGCGTCAAGAGAATAGATTGTGACGCGCCTTGCTTCACGCTCAATCTCGACACCGCGCCGCGCAAGCTCATAAAGCTTCTTTCCGCCGACTTTTATGGCAGAATACATCGGCGGTATCTGGGATATCTCGCCCCTGAATTTTTCGAGCACGGCCTTTACTTCCGCTTCGCAGGCGGTACAGGGTTTTTCGAAAATGACGTTTCCTGTCGTATCCTGCGTATCGGTACGGACGCCGAGTAAAAGCCCTGCCGAATACTTCTTTACGGCGTTTTCGCAGAACTGTGCCGCGCGCGTTGCTCTTCCGATGAATACCGGCAGAACGCCCGTTGCCATCGGGTCAAGCGTTCCTCCGTGCCCGACGCGCTTTTCTTTAAATACGCCGCGAAGCCTGGCAACTACGTCATGGCTTGTCCAGTCCTCCGGCTTGTCAACAATGATGATGCCGTTCAAATCACATTTCCTCACCGGGAAAATACTCCTTGAGCGCGTCAAGCAGTATCTTCTTCATTTCGTACACCGTCATTCCCTTCGGGGAGGCGCCGGATGCCATCGCGTGGCCGCCGCCGCCGAGATGCGCACAAAGTGCATTGGAATTTATCTCGGGGCCCGTCCGGACCGAGACCTTGCAGTCCGTCGTGCTTTTCATTTCGCGAAGCGTAATACCGCAAAGGACTCCCTCGACAGAGCCCGGCATTGCGGCTATATCATCCATATCGTTTTCGGTACAGCCTGTTTTATCCATCATTTCCTTTGTGATGGTTACGATCGCGACCTTACTGCCGAAATAAAACTCGATGCCGGACATCGTCATGCCTTCAAGCTCAAAACGGCGTCTTGATTTTGTTCGGAAAAGGTCGCGATTCAGCTCCCGGATGGAAATTCCCGTCGCGGCAAGCTTGGAAGCCACAAAAAACGTATTATCCGTCGTGTTGGCAAAGGCAAAACAGCCCGTGTCCGTCGAAACCGCGACGTACATCGGCGCGGCGAGCTCCTTATCTATGCAGACTCCGAGCTCAACCAAAAGCTCATATATGATCTCTCCGCACGACGCTCTTGTGCCGTTTAAGCAGATATGTTCGGCATAACGGGAATTTGACGGTTGATGGTCGATCGCGATGAATGTTTTTCCGAAAAATTTGTCCGCTCCTATCGGAAAAAGCGTTTCGCTTGCGATATCTACCGTGAGGATCTTATCCGGCATAAAGCCATCCTCTGGCCAGTAAGGCGCAACGTACGGAATATATTTTTCCGTTGCTTCTTCGTTTTTATAAATATACGCCGTTTTTCCGATCCTGCGCAGTCCTTCACAAAGAGCAGAGGCAGAACCGTGCGCGTCTCCGTCCGGTCTTCTGTGCGTGAGGATCAGGTAATTGTCGTTTTCGCGGAGGAATTCGGCGGTTTTTTTAATGCTCAGCTCCATCCTGCTCATCCTCCTCCGATTTTATATCAAGACTGTTCAGCACCTGACTGATATGTGCGCCGTATTCGATCGACTTGTCAAGCGTGAAAACGAGCTCCGGCGTATAGCGCAGATCAAGTGCCGAGCCAAGCTCGCGTCTGAGCCATCCCGACGCCGATTTCAGTCCTTTTCTGAACTCTTTTTCGTTTATCTCGCCCATAACGCTCAGATAAACCTTGCACCAACGCAAATCGCCCGATGTATCGACATTGACAACGGTGACAAGGCCGTGTCCCGTAACGCGCGGGTCTTTTATCTGTCTGAGTCTGTCGGATAGAACTCTCTGTATATCTTCGTTTATTCTCAGTATTTTGTTGGAAGCCATAATTTCTCCAATCCGTCACTATCAGCTAATTTATGGCGGTGCCGTCAATAGCACGGCACCGCAGGTTGTTTATGCGTTTATCTGCTCCATGACAAAGGCTTCGATAATGTCGCCCTCTTTTATATCGTTGAACTTTTCTATCTGCATACCGCATTCATAACCGGATGCGACTTCCTTGACATCGTCCTTGAATCTTCTGAGTGACGCAAGG
>JAZRYQ010000167.1:0-4539 GCA_045600805.1 Candidatus Alloscillospira sp.
AGAAAAGGCACGCATAGCAAAAGAAAAAGAAAAAGAGAAAGCTCGTATAGCGAAGGAAAAGGAACGAGAAAAGGCACGCATAGCAAAAGAAAAAGAGAAAGCGAAAGAAAAGGCGCGTATAGCGAAAGAAAAGGAAAAAGAGAAAGAAAAAGCGCGTATAGCCAAGGAAAAAGAACAGGAAAAGCTGCGTGCCGCAAAAGAAAACGAGAAAAAGAATGCGGATAAATCAGGGACGAAAAAAACCGCAAGTCCCGAAAAGCCGAAGCCGGAAAAAGCCGAAAACGTCATCGAAGCGGTAAACAACGAGATCGCGGAAACACCTGCTGTCATTGAGGAACAGGAAATCGCTTTACCGGTCAAGGAAAGTCCGGCAGAAGAAGAAAACGCAGTGGAAGCGGAGAACATCGCCGAGGCTGCGGAAGAGCCTGTGACGGAGCCGGAAACCGAGGCAGTTCCGATTGAGCCTGTGATGGAAGCAGAAAGCGATCCGGGCACAGAATCGGAAAATATACCGGAAGCTGAGCCGACTGCGGAATCGGAAGAGACCGAGGAAGTTAAAGAAGAAAATCCGGAGACGGTAAACGAAATACCGGAGGTTACAGAAGAACAGGCGGCTGCGCCTGAAGAAAACCGAGAGCCCCCTGAGGGAGCGGAAAAAGCCGCAGAGACAAAAGAAAGACGGTCAATCAAAGAAATACTGAATAATGTTTTTAGGCGTGGTGAAAAATAACGTGCTGAAAAAAATAGCCTCTGTTTTTGTTACAGTGATTTTGTGTATCAGCATAGCGCTTTGCTGCATAACGATCGTAAAATCTGCGTTGGGGATGGATAAGTCCATATTCGGAATGCGCGTGTTTTATCTTGTTTCCGGCAGTATGGAGCCGACAATACCGACCGGCTCTGCCGTTCTTGTACGAAAATGCAATAGCTACAAGATGGATGATGTAATCACATTTTCCTCGACAGATTCCAGAATTTACGGATATGCAAACACACATCGCATTGTGGGGATCAATGAAGAAAACGGACAGAGGGAATATATCACAAAGGGCGATGCAAATCCGGTAGCAGACAGTACCACGGTAAAAGAAAACGCAATTTACGGAAAGGTGCTGTGTCATACAGGAAGAGCCCGTTGGCTCGGTACACTGATCGGTATGCTTACGACACCGCTTGGATTTATCGCGGTCATCGTCGTACCGGTCATGGCGATCATTGCAGTCGTAATGAGAAACTTTACAAAAGAATACAAAAAGGCGATCGCAGAAGAGGCAAAGAAAAATGCCGAATCGCCTGCACAGGCAGAGAATATGACAAATACAGATCCGAACGAGCGGGAATAAAGTAAAGGCGGTGCTGCAAGTGAATAATATAAAAAAGAAAGGCATTCTTTTAGCGGTGTCGATATTATTGTTGCTTGTTGTCGGGATTTATTTCACGCTTGCGTGGTATACAAAAATGACGAGTGTCGGCGGAATGAATTTTAATGTTGCAAAATGGGATTTTGATGCAAACTATTCGATCGGCGATCTTTATCTCAATGTATATTCTTATACACATGTAAACGGAGGATTAGCCGCTCCGGGAACGTCCGGAGAAATGCCGATCCTGCTCAGTGCGGAAGATTCGGACACGGATATAAGCTTCCTGATCACGATCGATAAAACGACAATGAGCAATGAATTCCAAGAACGCATATACTTCTATAAAGATAAGGAAATGCAGCAGATGATAACGCCGGACTCGACAATAACGGGAATCATTGATGCCGGCGGAACGACAACGGTGAAAATATACTGGAAATGGATCTATGAGTTTAGTGATATCCCCACAGGATACGGAACGATAGAAAACGAAACTGCGGCACTGTTCAACGAATTTGATACGGCAGTAGGAAAAAGACCTGATTTATATGAATCAAAAATGAATGCAGCGATACGCATAAGCGGTTTGCAGACAGACCCGGTGCTGAACGCAGAATCGTAAATCCGGAAATCCGAATTATCTTCTAAAGGAGGTGCCGGAGTGAATAGCAAAAAATTGACTGATTCTAAATATATGATACTGTTATGCTGTGCATTTATGCTGATTATTGTCGCAATCATGGTCGGAATCAGCGGGGCGAAATATGCTGACAGCTTTACCGGATATTCAAGCTTCGGTGCCGCAAGCTTTAACAGTGTTATTTTAGGAGATTGCAGCGAAACGCTGAAAGCGTTTGACGGCATAATATGCACGGACGACTGTATGCCGGGTATGACATATAGTGAGCAGGATGAAAAAAACACGGCAAAAAAAATTCCATTCAGCGTTGCAAACGGAACAGATGACGAAACGGCTTCTGGTGTAAGCGTTGAATATACGATCAAACTGAGAGCTACACGAAATATCCCTTTAAAGTTTTCGCTTGGATATATAACTTCTGAAGAAAGCGAAACAGAGGGCGGTGAACCTGTGGTTTCAAAACAGGTCTATTCAGCAGATGAACCTGTGCTTGTAAACGAAAACCGCAGCAACAGCAACAATGTATGGTACGAGTGGACATTTTTGGATGAAACAGTTGAAGGAGAATCTGCGACTGAGGCATTCTTTTCGCTTGACGGAGGCGCAATGAATCTTAACAGACATGAGATCATTGTTGAGTGGCCAATCAATAATACGATATATGATGAAGGAATCCCAGACAATTCAACAAAGTACATGAAAGAACTTGACCTTCTTGAAGTGCTTGTAACCGTGTCTTCCAAGAACAGTCTCAAAGAGGAAAAAGAAGAGATTACATATGCGGCAAACGATTTGTACGGCAAAGGAATCATTATTATTGATCCGTCAATTGCCCCGAATGGAAGCGACGAGGAGTATCCGTATCATTATACGTATCCAATAAGCCTCAAGGCTTTTTATGACGTCGAAGGAAGTGACACCCAAAAGGCTTATGATTTCTCGGTAAATAACGGTGCAGGCATTGGAATCAATCAAACGGCATTATATACTGATTATATGCTTGAATTAAAAGTGCCGTACACGGCGCTTGATCCCGCGAAAAATGCCTTACCCACAAATGAATTTGAGTATTTTCTGAGCGTTTTTAATAAGACGACAGAAGAATATTCTGAACTTATGCCTATCCGTTATGAATACCGCCTTTATAATGTTGAATACGGAGAAGATTACGGTACATATACGATAGTCTCTCCGGATTCGGATACGTTTGATGAGGATGTTGAGAAATGGACAGCAGAAAAATCAGAAGTAAGACTGTTTAAGGTCTACCAGTATACACAGATTGACCAATACGGCAGTAATATGCCGTTCCGGCTTACAAACAGAATCCCGGATAATATGGGAGAATATAAAGACAACACAGATAATATTTCTTATCGTATTGTTCTTGAAAACGCAAATTTGAACCCGATCACTGTTTTTGAAAACAAAGTAGAAATCATTATTAAGGCAACCCAAACGAACGGCAATAGATAAAAATACGAAGAATATTAAGAAAAGGAGATGACAACGAATGAAAAAAATCGCAAAATACATGATTGTCGTTTTGCTGCTTATGGCAGCACTCGTAAATGTGTGCACCATGATTTTCAGTTCGTTGGATCTTCGTACACGGCTAAACTGGCTGCCTGTCGCGCTGTTAGAGATCGAAAGCGGCAGTATGGAGCCGAAGCTATCAAAGGGTGACCTTGTAATAGTGCAGGAAACACCTTATGAGGAGCTCAAAGAGGGGGACATCATTACATTCCACCACGGGACTGAGCTTGTTACGCACGAGCTCATCCGATGGGACGGAACAAGATTGATCACAAAAGGACTTGCCAATACGCTCGAGGATGCTTCGATAGGACCGGAAGAATACTGTGCGAAAATGGTATTCGCTGTTCCGAAAGGCGGCGTGGTGCTTGAAATACTGACTTCACCGCTTAGCCTTGCGCTTTCCGTATTGCTGATTATCGTTTTGTTTTACGGTGTACCGATACTCAAAAAGCTGCTTGCCGTTTTCGGAAAAACTGATACAGAAGTACGGCGTCCCGGCGCCGTCAGAATTGCCGCTTCATTAGCGGCTATCAGTGTTTTATCGGTTACCCCGTTTATGACGGCCGCTAAGTATACGGCGCAGATAAATCAGTACACGCTTGCCGTCGCCGGAGCAAAATATTTTGACAGCAATTATATTTCCACAGAAGGAACAAGCTATTATATTCAGGGCTGGAACGGTGAAGGGTATGCCATTTCTCTGGCAATCAGAAATTTTGACAACGATCTTGTGTTCAATAAGCTCGGACATGACCTAAAATACGGCATACGCCTTGTAAAGGTAACGGGAGAAGAATATAAAGACGATTATTCCCTGACGATCGTACCGTCATCCGGAGTCATGACGTATAACACGGCAGAAGAATTCCTCGTATCAACGCTTTGGCCGGACGGAACATCCGGAGACGGTATATACAAACCGGGTGCAGTTGATAATAACGGTCAGCCGATACAGGATTACGGTCCGTATCTGTTGACGGGCAATGATAACGGCGG
>JAZRYQ010000168.1:0-6186 GCA_045600805.1 Candidatus Alloscillospira sp.
TTCAACAATTACAGACCTCAGTTCTATTTCAGAACAACTGACGTTACTGGCGTTATCACACTTCCCGAAGGCACTGAAATGTGCATGCCCGGCGACAACGTTGACATGAAGGTTGAGCTTATCACCCCGATCGCTATCGAAAAGGGACTTCGCTTTGCTATTCGTGAAGGCGGCCGTACCGTTGGTTCCGGCGTTGTTATCGAGATCGACGAGTAATTTCCGTTTCGTACAATCATTATCAGAGGCTTCGTTTTTCGAGGCCTCTGATTTTTATATAGAAAAACACCCTGCTTCAAGTTATGAAACAGGGTGTTTACCAAACTGTGGATCAATGCTGCAAAGCGTAGCCGCCGTCGGCTGTGAATATCGAGCCTGTGACGATGTCTGAAATATCGCCGGCAAGATAAGCTGCAAGTGCGCCGATTTCAAACGCTTCCGCAAAACGCTGGATCGGAATGTCCTTGCAAAGGTCATTGTAAGCGTCCTCCGGCAGACCTTTTGTGAAGTTTGAGAACGTAAAGCCCGGCGCGATCGCGTTTACGCGGATACCGTAAGGAGCAAGCTCTGTCGCCATGCATTTTGTGAAGTGGTTGAAAGCAGCTTTTGCGGCAGCATACGCAGTCAACGCCGGCTTGTTGATGATTTCGCCTGCGTTCGATGTGATGTTGATAATATGACCGTAGCCCTGTTCGCGCATATATTTCTGTACGCAGAAAATCATTCTTGCGCCGCCGTGCAGGTCAACATTGAAGCATTCAAACCAGGAAGACATATCGTCATCCATATCGATAAAACGGCCGCCTGTGCCGATACCGGCATTGTTTACAAGAATGTCGATCGTCTTGTTGTCGGCAACATATTTGTCAACAGCAGCGCGGACACTGTTAAGATCGGATACGTCAGCTTTGTAAAATGTAAAATTGCCTTCGTATTTCTCATTGAATTCGTCGCAGACTTTTTTTGCAGAAACTTCATCTCTTGCAAAAATGGCGACATTTGCGCCCTGATGTGCAAAGGCTGTCGTAATGCCGAGCCCGATTCCCTTAGCGCCGCCTGTGATGATAGCGTTTTTGCCTTTTAATGAATATGCGTTTTCCATTGATTTCAGATACATGGTTTTTGCCTCCGTTCAGTTAGTATTTGATGAGTCAAGTATATATCATGTTTTCGGGTTATTCAAGTATAAATAATTATTCCGGCAGAATGGCACCGTGTTTTAAAAGCTCTTGCCTGAGTTCGGTGTAATCGACCTCACGCGGCTCGATATCGTGCTTTACGGCAATCGCGGCAGCGGCTCCGGCAGCCTGACCGAAGCACATGCAATGCGGGATAAGATTGAAAAATTCGCTGAATTCGTGATCTGACGAAAATGCGCGGCACGCGACAAGAAAACCGTTGATACCCTTCGGCAGAAGAGCCCGGTAGGGAATGTACGTCTTTGTGTGATGAATGGAATCATCGCCGCGGTCGTTGTCCGCAAAAATCGCGATCGTGTCCTCAAACGGAGTATCATTGTATAAATCGTCCTCGGTGAGATAGTATTCACCGACGATACGTCTGCCACCCGATGTTCCGAGCTGCGGTGCTGTCAGCATGACAAAGCTTTTTTCAAAACCGGGCATGTATTTTTTAAACAGTTCCCATGTATGAATCGCTGTTTTTCTCGCGTTTCTGTCGATGTATGTCATTTCCTCCGGCTCAATTTGATGAAGAGAACCGATCAGACGGTGTACCCAGACAACGCCCTCCTGGTTTTCAAGAAGTCCGCCTGAAAAACGCGGGATACCGCCGTTTTCGGATATCTGCTTGCAGATTTCCTTGTATTTTTCGGGTTCTGTTTCCACAAAATGGTCAAATTCTTCAAGATTAACATTTGCCATCCAGTAAACAAAACCGAACTGCGCTATGCGGGATGCCGGACGCATGTATTCTGTCGTTTCCGTATCGAGCGCGGGAAGCAGGTCACCGTCCCCCGTACAGTCAATGACGACTTTGGCAAGAATAGCCTGTCTGCCGGATTTTGTTTCAAGCAGTACGCCTTTTACCGTGTTGCCGTCTATGATCGGACCTGTGACAAGCGTGTGGAGCAAAAGCTCACAGCCTGATTCCTCCACCATGGTGTTGAGCTCGTCTTTTCCTACCTCGGGGTCAATGACGGCTGTGTACAGAACGACCTGCTCGTTGTCTTTGTTTTTGCGAATATAAAAATGCACCATATTCGCTTTGACGTATTTTGCGACAACGGATTTTTCCGCTTTTCCCCAGTATTGTTTCTCGGGGAAGCTTGCGGCATTTCGTGCGGCAAGACGGGAAATATATTCCTGGCAGAAACCGCCGATCCATTGGTCACCGTTTATATCGGCAAGATTCGGGATAATATTTACAAGACCGCCCGTTGCCATGCCGCCGAGATGACCGTAACGCTCGATCAAAAGCGTTCTTGCGCCGGCTCTCGCCGCGGAAACCGCCGCGGCAACACCGCCGGGACCGCCTCCGACTACAACGACATCGACTTCGCGAACGACGGGAATCTCGCGCGCCTCTTCCTTGATTTTCCGGTCACCGTTTAAGTTTTTGTGCTCAAATTCATGCGGCTGATCATAAAACGATATGACGCCTTCACCGTATTTTGCCATACTATTACCTCCTTTTTTATCAGAATATCATGTATTGGGTATAATTGCAATCTTGAAAACAAAAAATCGTCACTGTGCATTTTGCACAGTGACGGATATATTTTATCTTTTGCCGGGCTGTTCCCAACGGAGACCGCCGTGCTGAAGTCCCCACTTTGTGAACATATCGTCATAGAATTTCGGACGCGGGTAATCGGGACGGATATCATAAGCAAGCTGTCTGAAGCTGAAGCCTTTTTTGATAAGGTCGCGCGTTGCGCCGATGATCTTACTGAGGTTTTCATACGGGAATGAGAAGATCATTTCGTTTTCACCGCAGAGACCACGCTCAAATTCGCCTGCATCCGGCATGGATACGTTGTACGGCATTGTTCCGTTCAGTACGGGAACGAGCGCCGCGCCGCAGGAATCACATGTGTCAAACGAGGACTGTGTAATATTGCCTGAATCATATTTTGACGCCATGAGAAGCTGACGGAGCTGCGAAGGCTCGCAGTAGATCATAACAGCGTCGGGAATAAAATCGCATGTGGAAAGGGGAGCAAGCGCCATACCGGTCTTTGCCTTGTCCTTGTCTATGTAAGGATACTCTGCGCAGAAATGATTGTAGCTGACTTCGGGATCTCTGATAAAATAGCAGCCGCCGACATATCTCTTGTCATCCTCGTCAATATCTCTCAGGCGGAAATTGATGACAGGCCAGAGACACCAGTGATCCTCAGCAAACATTGCAAGATGGTTGCGTGTGCGGCGTACAAAGGAAATCGCCTGGCAAAGGGCAAAATGTTTGCCTTCCTTGGACGGCTGAACGCATTTAGGCGGTATTTCGTCTTCGTTGATAAGCTTAACTGCCAGCGGAGCCGTTTTTAAAAGGAAAGCGCTTTCCAGCTCTTCACCGATTGCATGAATCTCGTCAAGTGTGTACATAGTGCACCTCCGGTAAATTATTTATATGACAAAAACAGTATACAATAAAACACGTCGTTTGTACAGATAAATTTTGCATGTGTTCTCATATACCGGAAAGAGTATTGACTTTTACGTTTTAAGTGGTATAGAATTAAAAAGGTAAATTATACAAAAAATGTTGTTACATATTTTTATTAAAAGGAGAGTTAATGTTATGAAAAAGTTTTTGTCATTCATGCTGGCGATATGTATTGTTCTCAGCATGACGACGATTCCTGTTTTCGCGGCACAAGGCGACACAAGCGGTACCTGCGGAGATAATCTGACATGGACGCTTGACAACGAGGGTACGCTCACGATCTCCGGCACCGGCGCGATGGAGGACTTTGATCAGGAAGCGCCATGGGCTTATTCAACTGATGACATTAAGAAAATAGTAATAGAAAACGGTGTAACAAGCATGGGAGACTTTGCATTTGTTTTCTGCGAGAATCTCACTGAAATTACAATTCCTAATACTGTGACAAGAATTGGCATGTATGCATTTGGTATATGCAGCAGTTTGACAAGCATTACAATTCCTGATGGTGTGATAACCATAGACGCTGAGGCATTTGCCTCATGCAGCAGTCTTACAGAAATCACAATACCGGGGAGCGTAACGAGTATTGGAAGGTTTGTATTTGAGTTTTGCGATGCTTTGACCGACGTATATTTTGGCGGTACACAAGAACAGTGGAATGCCCTTGCGGCAACGATTCCTGCAACCGCAACAGTTCATTTTAACAATGATCCGATAAGCGGCACCTGCGGAGATAATCTGACATGGACGCTTGACAACGAGGGGACGTTCACGATTTCCGGCACCGGCGCAATGGAGGACTTTACAGGTCAACTTAGACCTTGGTATGATTATGATTTATCCATTTGTAAAATTGTGATAAATGACGGCGTGACAAGTATCCCAAGCTATACGTTTAACGCTTGCAGTAATCTAACGGTTGTCACAATACCGGGTGAAGCTTATGTTGGAAGCTTTGCATTTGGCTATTGTGATGCTATAACCGACGTATATTTTGGAGGCACGTTAGAACAGTGGAACGCCCTTGCGGTACTCTTACCAGATAACACTGTTGTTCATGGTACTGACTTCGCATCAGTAGCCGGAGAACTTAATCAACCTACAGCGAGCGGCACCTGCGGAGAAAATCTGACATGGGTATACGAAGACGGTACACTGACAATTTCCGGCACGGGCGAGATGGAGAGTTATACTTTTGTAGGCCCTACTTGGGGTATTTTCGGAAACAACATTCATGAAGTCGTGATAGAAAACGGTGTGACAAGTATTGACTCTGATGCATTTTATGGATGCAGCAGTCTTACGGAAATCACAATACCGGAGAGTGTAACAAGCTTTTCATTTTACTATTGCGACGCTTTGACCGACGTATATTTTAATGGTACGCAAGAGCAGTGGAACGCCCTTTCGGTAACTCTTCCTGAAAACGTAACAGTTCATTTTAACAATGACCCGATAAGCGGCACCTGCGGAGATAATCTGACATGGACGCTTGACAACGAGGGTACGCTCACGATCTCCGGCACCGGCGCGATGGATGATTTTGATTATGAAACATCTCCATGGTTTGCCTGGTCTTCTCATATTTATGAGGTAAAGATAGAAAGTGGTGTAACGACCATTGGAGATTTTGCGTTTTGCGAATGCTACTTTATTTTGAACGTTTCCATACCCGATACCGTGACAAGCATAGGTAAATATGCATTTTTCGATTGCTTCAATCTGGATAGTGTTACAATCCCCAATGGCGTAACAGTCATTAGAGACTCTACGTTTACTAGCTGCGGTCTCACAAATATCACAATACCCAATAGCGTGACAAGTATTGAAGACCTTGCTTTTTACGGATGTTCCAGTTTGACAAGCATTACGATCCCGGATAGTGTAAATAATTTAGGCAGTCAGGCATTTGACAGTTGCATCGGTCTTGAGGCTGTCACACTATCAGGCAATACAACGATTGAGGGAATTTTTGTATTTGGCGATTGTAACGCAATAACCGACGTATATTTTAATGGTACGCAAGAACAATGGAATGCCATCTCTGGAAGGTTTCCCGAAACTGTAACAGTTCATTTTGCAGCAGCAGCACCGACAAATGTATCTGCAACGTATAACGGAACAAGCGGTAAGCCGTATATCACATGGACGGCAGCAAATGGTGCAATTCAATATAGTATATACCGCGCAGCAAGCCAGAACGGAACATATTCCCTTATCGATAGGGCAACAACCAATAGTTACACGGATACATCTGCAAGTGCGGGCTCGATCTATTATTACGTTGTGACTGCGACCTACTCTTACGGAACTTCCGGCTTCAGTAACGTCGCGTCCACAAAGAGCCGCTATGCAAAGCCGACCAATATGGCCGCAACATATAACGGAACAAGCGGCAAGCCGTATATCACATGGTCAGCCGTATCCGAAGCAAACCAGTACAGTGTATACAGAGCCACAAGTCAGAGCGGAAGCTATTCATGGGTAGGAAATACGGGCTCAACAAGCTATACCGACACGACGGCAGCAGCCGGAGCGATATATTACTACAAAATATAC
>JAZRYQ010000169.1:0-3513 GCA_045600805.1 Candidatus Alloscillospira sp.
CGGCAAAGATGTCTTTGTCGCTTGCACCGTCAATGTCATGTGCCTTTACAACGGACTTGCAGTAAGCGAATACAGAGCCGGTCAGGGTGATATCATCGTTTATCGTCACCTCGATATCATCGGCAAGCTCGGTAGCGGTGATATCTTTGACAGATACGATGTAGATGTTGCCTTTATAAAGCTTGATTTCCACATCTTTGCTCTTGCCCGTTACTTTATTTACAGCGGTTGCAGTCGGCTCGCCGTTCTTTACGGTTATATAGTAGTTGAGTGCCGTTGCACTGTCAAAGTAAACCGTAGAGCCGTAAAGGGAGATGTTATCCGATGTGCCGGTAACCTCAACCTTGTAATTTGCAAGGGCTTCTGTTGCAGCATCAACTTTGATATCCACATCATTAAATTTTTCCATTGCGGCATAGCCGTCATCGCCGATGGTCACATTGGTATGGATACTTTCAAGATAGATCTGTGCGTAGTGACCGTAGTTGGCAATCTTACGGGCAAGCAGTTTCATTTCATCGGAATAATCGTTGCCGTCCTTGTCCTTACCGTTTATGATAGCTTCAATGTATTGCTCAACGGAATATTCCTGAACGAAATCGTTGCCGTAGAAAGAGAAGGTTGCCGTAACGGTCTCGTTCATTTCGAGGGCGGTTACCGGGCAGGCAAAATACCAGCCGTTTTCATTTTTCTGTGCCTTTATGCCTGTGACGGTGCGTGCTTTTTTACCTTCCCCGATGGTGAAGGTCATCTCGCCGAGATCCCACATATTATCCGGCCAATCCACATCGATACCCATATAGAAATTGATGGAGATGTCGCTTTTCAGTGTCAGTGAGACACCGCTGTAGCTGATATGATCCGCCAGATACTGAGTCTCGATTTTTATCCCGGCTTCCTCAAAAGCCAGCTCGACTTCTTGGAGGGTTGCGGCTTTCATAATGTTTTCCTTGCCCTCTTCAAAAGCCTTTTGCATCTTTTCGGACACGACATCGAGCTTATTCAAAAAGTCAAGCATTATGTTTACACAGTCTTCTTTGAAATCCAGCAACTCAAACAACGCCTCATACTTTTCTTTGATTTCATTCAGTTCATCATACGAGGTGGCTTTGCTGTATTCGTCAATACAGTCGCGTGCCAGAGCCTTTCGTGCCTCGCTCGCCCCGTCAGCCAAAAGATTGTCCCGGATCATCTCTTCGATCGTCCCGAGGGTATCGCGGCAGAAATTCTCGGCGTCATAATACCGAACGACCATTTCGTCCGCCCCTTCATCATCCGTGACCTTGCGGGCGTCCTCGATCAGCCCGTCGGTCAAGGCGTACAGGGTCACCAGCACGTTTTCTGCCGCCGCGCGGAATTCCGGTGTTTTCATCGCGTCCGACGCTTCCTCGTCGGTCAACATATCTTCGATCTGAAAGACATAATCATACCGGAAGATCAGCGGGCAGTATTTGCCGTAGAAGTAGTTCATGGCGGTCAGGTCTTGCAGGGTTTCCGCTTCCTCCAGCATCTCCCGCGCAAACGCCTTCATTTCGTCCGACGCTTTTTCGTCGTTCAGCGTCAGCTTGGCGTAATACCCGATTTCCCACATACAAAACCGGTACAAGATCTCGTCGGCAGTTTCCTGAAGGAGCGCTTCGAAGTCCTGCCACGTCGTTGCCCTCAGCAGGTCCGGTTCCGCGGCGTCAAGAATCGGTCCCAGATCGTCTTCTCCATCGTGATCGGGATCATTCTTATACCATTCCAGGTACATATCGATCTCTTCCCGCAGGTCTCCGATTCTTTCTTCCTTGTACGGCATCAACGAGTATCGCTCGTCATACGCGGCGATCACCGCATCCAGTTCCTCTTGCGAGGTGACCTTGCTGAGATCGTCGATATAAAGGCGCGCCAGTTTCTTTTCAAGGTCGGATTTATCATCCAACAGCAGTCCGGCGATATCGCTAATATAATCCAGCACGAAATAACATAAATTTTCGCCGACTTCATACGCATCATAGACTGCATCGTATTCTTCATCGGTCTGCGCCTCCTTGGCAGTGGGGATCAAATCCGTGATAAGACTGTTATAGGTCGCCCGTACTTTTTCGTAAGCGGCAAGGAATTCCGGCGTTTTCACCCCGTCCGGTGCATCCTCCGCGTTCATAGCCATTTCAAGACGGTATAGGAAATAATACCGGCAGTTCAGCAGCAGGTATTTATTAGACAGCGCATCGAAGTTGTCCGCAGTCGTTGCGTTTTCAAGCTCCGCCAACAGTTCCCGAGCATAGGCTTTCAGGTCATCCGGTGCGGTCACATCGTCAAGCACACTGTTTGCCGCCGCGGTCAGATATTCCTTATACCCTATCAGGAAAAGGGTGTCTAAAACTTCTGTATAACGCCTTTCAGCATCCTCTTCACTCTCGGCGGCAAGGATATACGCTTCCGCTTCCTTAAGAGCGGCTTGCAGCGTTTCGCTCGCATAAACCTCGGCGCCGACGAAGTCGAAGACATCCTGCCGCAGCTGCTTGACATAGCCCTCCTTGATCTCCAGCAACTTAAACAGCGATGTGTACTTTTCTTCGATTTCATTCAGTTCAGCATACGAGGTGGCTTTGCTGTATTCGTCAATGTAGGCGCGTGCCAGTTCCCAAAAAGCATCCGATTGTTCTCCGGCATATTGGTACAAGAATGTGCAGTAGTCGGCACAGTCGGAAAGCACCGCTTCAAACAGGAAATAGTAGGTCTCCCAGAAGGGTCCCATTGCTTCATACATTGCGTTGTAGCCGTCCGTCTCCGCCGCTTTCACTGCGGGAATCAGCCCGTCAATGACATTGTCCAGCGTGGCGATTATGTTTTTGAATGCCATGCGGAATTCTTCCGATTTTATGCCGTCCGTGGCATCCTCATGGTTTATCCAGAAATTAACGCCGCGAATGATCTCCTGCCGTTCGTCCAGCATATCGAATTTTATTCCGATCAGCCCGACCTGCGCTTCGATCGCCGCCAACTGCTCGGCGTCCAGTCCCAGATGCGGGGTGCTCGTAATGCCGGACAGTTCCTCAAGCAGCTCCTCAGCAAAGGCTTTCTCGGTCTCCGTTGCGGCTTCGTCTGCGATAATTTCGTTTGCCACAGCCGTCAGATGGTCTTTTTCATATGCGATATAAATCGCACTCTCACCTTGCTCATAAATATCGTCGGCTTCCTGCCTATCGGCGGCTGCCATGATCCGCTCCGTGTATGCCTCAAGCACGGTGAGCACCGTCTCGGACAGCTCCTCGACATCGGGGAGCCAATCGTAAAGGTCTCTCACAAGTTTTTCTTTATATTCAATAAAATCAAGCGCGTTCTCATATGCATTGCGGATCGCCATTTCCTGCTCCTCTGTGAGCGCGGAAACGTACTCTTCCAAAAAGTCGCGTGTCAAGACCTTGTACGGGTCGGAGTAACCGTACTTATCCAGCAGATAATAACTGTGATACGCGGCAAAATTCAGTTTATCCCTGATGAAATCCGTGAAGGCGTAAAACTCGT
>JAZRYQ010000170.1:0-5996 GCA_045600805.1 Candidatus Alloscillospira sp.
GCCGCCGAGCTCGATGACGACGGACGTGTCCGGCTCAAGCCGGCGCACGGTTTCACCCGTCGCGTAAACCTCCTGCACGAACGGTATTTCCGCGCCTTCGGCAAGTCCGAGGCCGGCAGAGCCCGATATCGCGGCGGTAAAACGCTCACCCTGCAAAAGTGAGCTTATGCCGTTTACAAGCTCAAGGGTTTTTGCGCGCACTTTTGAAAAATGGCGTTCGTATTTTTCGTAAATCACTTTCTGCCCGCGCATCAGAACGATTTTCGCGGTCGTACTTCCTATATCAATGCCGAGAGACAGTAAATCTGACATTTTTTATTGCTCCTTAAAAAATATATAAAAACATTATAGCATTATCCCACCGGGAAAATAATATCAAAATAGGACAATATATAGTTCGTATACGAACA
The DNA here is from genome assembly GCA_045600805.1 of Candidatus Alloscillospira sp. GTDB lineage: Bacteria > Bacillota > Clostridia > Oscillospirales > Oscillospiraceae > Alloscillospira. The sequence goes on from JAZRYQ010000170.1 coordinate 411, forward strand.
AATTATGACAATTTTGCTGAAATATGATACTGCGGAATAGGAAGCTGTGATAATTATTCAATATTTTCAATAACGTATGCGGCAATGATACGTAAAATAATATAAGCGCAGAAATTGCGCATACTGCGTCTTATTCATGAATTCAAACAAAAATCCGCGGTAATTTTTCATAATAATGGTCTATCAGACAAAAATTCTTTTCCGAATGAAAAAATGTTGCGTAAAATTTGATAACGGTTGTATAATAAACTCAGTTTAATGTATTTCATTAAACGACAGCAGTTTTCGGACATTAATTTGTCGTATTTTGGGAGGAGGACTTTTTTTTGAATATTCCGTTTAAAAAAGTTTTGGTCGCAAACCGAGGAGAAATCGCCATGCGTGTTTTTCGCGCATGTCACGATCTCGGTCTGCAGACGATAGCGATATACTCAAATGAAGATACACTCAGCATGTTCCGTACAGCCGCAGACGAATCTTACCTGATCGGTGAAAACGAAAGCCCGCTCGGAGCATATCTTAATATCCCCCGCATTATCGAAATCGCAAAGGAGCACGGAGCGGACGCCATTCATCCGGGTTACGGATTCCTTTCTGAAAACGGTGACCTTGCAAGAGCCTGTGACGCAGCGGGTATCAAATTCATCGGACCGAAAGCGGAGATACTCGACCTGATGGGCGATAAGCTCGCGGCAAAGCAGATGGCGATAAAATGCGATGTGCCGATCATTCCCGGTACGACCGAGCCGCTTACAAGCCGCGAAGAGGCCGTTAAGCTTGCGCTTGAATTCGGTTTCCCGGTTATTTTGAAAGCCGCTGCAGGCGGCGGCGGACGCGGAATGCGCCGCTGTGACAGCGTCGAGGAAGTGCTCGTCAATTACGAGCTTGTAAAATCCGAAGCGCTCAAGTCATTCGGAAACGATGATATATTCATGGAAAAGTTCCTTGTTCAGCCGAAGCACATCGAAATTCAGGTGCTCGCCGATGAGCACGGGCATGTGGCGCACCTTTATGAGCGTGACTGCTCCATGCAGCGCCGTTATCAGAAGGTCGTTGAGTTTGCGCCTGCTTTTTCCGTACCGCAGAGTGTGCGTGACGAGCTTTACGAGGATGCGGTGAGAATAACAAAGAGCGTCGGGTATACAAATGCCGGTACGCTTGAATTCCTTGTTGATACGAACGGGGGACATTATTTCATCGAAATGAATCCGCGTATTCAGGTCGAGCATACCGTGACCGAATGGGTGACGGGCATAGACATCGTCCGCGCGCAGATCCTCATTGCCGAGGGTTATACGCTCAGTCATCCCGAAATCGGCATCAACTCGCAGGATGACGTTCATATGAACGGTTATGCGATACAATGCCGTGTAACAACAGAGGACCCGGCGAACAATTTTGCGCCCGATACCGGAAAAATCACGTCTTACCGTGCCTCCGGCGGCTTCGGCGTGCGTATGGACAGCGGCAACGCCTATGCCGGTGCCATAGTTTCACCCTATTATGATTCTCTGCTTGTCAAGATCACATCGTGGGACAATACGTTTGAGGGCGTATGCCGCAAGGCTGTGCGCGCCATCAACGAAGTCCATATCAGAGGCGTCAAGACAAACATTGCGTTTGTGACGAATATTCTCAAAAACCCGACGTTTATCGCCGGAAAATGCCATACGAAGTTTATCGACGAAACACCGGAGCTGTTCCAGCTCAATAACGGTGAGGATAGAGCGACAAAGCTGTTGAAATATATCGGTAACATCGTCGTAAAAGAGCGTGAAGGACATAAATTCTATGCAACACCGCGCTTCCCGCCCGTAACCGGAAACAGACCGGAGGGGTTAAAGCCGATGCTTGACAGAGAAGGCCCCGAAGCCGTAGCAAAATGGGTGCTTGAACAGAAAAAGCTTCTCATTACAGATACGACCTGCCGTGACGCACACCAGTCCCTGCTTTCAACGCGTGTCCGCACACGCGATATCGTAAAGGGCATGGACGGCACAAGCGAGATCCTCGGCAATGCGTTTTCTCTTGAATGCTGGGGCGGAGCGACCTTTGACGTTGCATACAGATTCCTCCACGAATCACCGTGGGAGCGCCTTGACATCATCCGTGAGAAAGCGCCGAACATGCTTCTCCAGATGCTTCTGCGCGGCTCAAACGCAGTAGGCTATACAAACTACCCCGATAACCTTATCCGTGAGTTCATCAAAGAATCCGCACGCTCGGGCATCGACGTGTTCAGAATTTTTGACTCGCTCAACTGGGTGAAAGGTCTCGAGGTCGCCATGGACGAGGTCATCAAGCAGAACAAGATCTGCGAGGCGACAATCTGCTATACAGGCGATATTCTCGACCCGAAGCGCGACAAGTACACACTGCAATATTATGTAAATCTGGCGAAAGAGCTTGAAAAACGCGGCGCGCATATGCTCGCCATCAAGGATATGGCGGGACTGCTGAAGCCGTATGCGGCGAAGAAGCTTGTTTCAACGCTCAAGCAGGAGATCGGAATACCCGTTCATCTCCATACACACGATACGTCAGGCAACCAGGTCGCGGCATACCTGATGGCGGCGGAAGCGGGCGTTGATATCGTTGACTGCGCCATTTCCTCCATGGCATCTCTCACAAGCCAGCCGTCCATGAACGCTGTTGTTGCGGCGCTTGCCGGAACAGAGCGCGACACGGGGCTTGAGCTCGATAGGCTTCAGTATCTGACTGATTACTGGGAGGATGTCCGCAAGCGTTATGACTCGTTCGACGTCGGCATAACGTGCCCTGCAACGGATATTTACCGATATGAGATCCCCGGTGGCCAGTATACGAACTTAAAGCCGCAGGTCGAATCGCTCGGTCTCGGCACACGCTTTAAAGAAGTCAAGGAAAATTACCGCACGGTCAATCAGATGCTCGGCGATATCGTCAAAGTTACGCCGTCCAGCAAAATGGTCGGTGACCTTGCGATATTCATGACGCAGAACAATCTCACACCGGAAAACATCATCGAGCGCGGCGAAGCGCTTGCGTTCCCCGATTCGGCGGTTACCTTCTTCTCCGGCATGATGGGCCAGCCGGAGGGCGGATTCCCCGAAGAGCTTCAGAGAGTAGTCCTCAAGGGCAAAGAGGCGATCACCTGCCGTCCCGGTGAGCTTTTACCGCCGGTAGACTTTGAAAAGGCGCGTCGGGAAATCGAAACGATAAGACCGAATCCGAACTGGCGCTCTGTCATCAGCTATTGCATGTATCCGAAGGTCTATAAGGATTATGCCGAGAGCCGGAAAGCTTACGGCTATATCATGCGCCTCGGAAGTCATGTATTCTTCCACGGACTTGCGGTGGGCGAAACGAATAAGGTCAATATCGCCGACGGTAAGACGCTTGTCATCAAGTACCTCGGTCTCGGCGACGTGGACGCAGAGGGTATGCGAACGGTCATGTTCGAGCTCAACGGTGTGCGCCGCGAGGTAAAGGTTCCTGATGAGGAAGCTCAGAAGAGCATCATCAAGGTCCCGATGGCAGACCCCGAGGATAAGAGCCAGATCGGTGCATCCATCCCCGGCGCCGTAAGCAAGATCAGCGTCAAGATCGGAGACAAGGTCGAAAAGAATCAGACGCTTATTACGATCGAAGCCATGAAGATGGAAACAGCCATAGCCGCGAGAATCGAGGGCGTGGTCGATAAAATCGAAGTCAAAGAGGGCGAGACCGTAAAGGGCGGCCAGCTTCTGATGACGATTAAATAAGTATGATTAATGCCCCGCAGGAATCCTTTTCTGCGGGGCGCATTCAATATGGTGTGTTATGGATATTATTCGCTTGAAAACAGTTGATTCCACAAACGAAGAGGCAAAACGCCGGATACGGGACAGACTTGTCATCATCGCCGAGGAGCAGACGGGCGGGAAAGGCCGCCTCGGCAGAGCTTTTCTGTCAGCCGAGGGAAAAGGACTGTATTTTTCCTGTGTTATGCGCGTGCGGTGCGCTGTTGAGCGTGTCTCTGAGATAACGGCACGCGCCGCTGTTGCCGTCAGAAAAGCGATAGAGGATATCTGCGGCGTAAACGCACAGATCAAGTGGCCAAATGATATTGTTTACGGCGGAAAAAAGCTGTGCGGCATCCTGACGGAGCTTTATTTTGAAGCCGGTGTTCCGTATGTGATCCTCGGCATAGGTATCAATCTTGCTTATGATGAAGCTGATTTTGCAGGCCTTTCCGATATTGCCGTTTCGGTCAAACAAATATGCGGAAAAGCACCCGACAAAGAGAGGCTTTTCCGCACGGTCATTGATGAAATTTCAGAACTTTTTGGCAGCTTTCCGGAAAATCGGGAGCATTATCTTGCCCGGTTCCGCAGGTACTGTGTCACAACGGGAAAAAACGTGCATGTCATATCGGGAAGCCTGCAAAAAGCCGGGTTTGCCGAGAGAATTGACGATGATTTTGCGCTTGTTGTGAGGTGGAACGACGGGGAATACACGCACATAAGTTCCGGAGAGGTTTCGATTCGCTGATTATTTGCAGAGGTTTATAAGCACCTCGACCATTTTTTCCATCGCGTCAATGCTTACGAATTCATGCTTGCCGTGGAAGTTTGCGCCGCCTGTTGAGAGGTTGGGGCACGGAAGACCTTTGTAGGACAGCATAGCGCCGTCCGTTCCGCCGCGTATCGCCACGACCTTCGGTGCAACACCGGCGGCGCGCATGGCGTTTTCCGCATTCATTATAAGCTCCATATGCGGCAGAATCTTTTCCTTCATGTTGAAATAGCTGTCTTTGAGAATACACTCAAATGTCCCCTCGCCGTAGACCTTGTTCATGTAATCCGTAAGATCCTGAACGAATTTCTTGCGTGCGAGGAATTTTTGCATATCGTGGTCACGGATTATCATTTTGATCTCGGTCTCGCTCTCATTGCCGAAGATATCACCGACATGGTAAAAGCCCTCATAGCCCTCTGTATGTGCCGGTGTTTCGGCTGCCGGCAGACGGGAAATAAATTCCGCGGCGTATAGCACGGCGTTCTTCATTTTGTCCTTGGCAGAGCCGGGATGAATGTTGAGACCGTGTATTTTTATCACGCAGGATGCGGCGTTGAAGTTTTCGTATTCGATTTCACCGAGCTCGCCGCCGTCCACGGTATACGCGACCTGTGCGGGAAACGCGGAAAAATCGAAATGATCCGTGCCGCGGCCGATCTCTTCGTCGGGCGTAAAGCATACGGCAATTTTTCTGTGAGAAACAGTGGACTCGTTTATGAAATACTCACATGCGGAAACGATTTCGGCAACGCCGGCTTTATCATCGGCGCCCAAAAGCGTTGTGTCGTCTGTTACGATGAGACTGTTGCCGATATAATTCTTGAGAAACGGATAGGCGCTGACGGTTATTTTCCCGCCGTTTGTAAGCACGATATCGCCGCCGGCGTATTTAATGACGGCGGGTTTGATGTCCTTACCGGAAACATCGGGTGAGGTGTCCATGTGCGCGATCAGTCCGAGCGCGGGAGCATTTTTCATATCATCCGTTGCGGGAAGATACGCATAAACATATCCGCACTCATCCATATGCGCGTCGCACATACCGAG
>JAZRYQ010000171.1:0-3531 GCA_045600805.1 Candidatus Alloscillospira sp.
GAGTAACTCTGTGAGACTTTGTCTACAATTTGAACGCACAGGAAAACCCTGTGCGTCCTGTTTTTCTTTGTCAGCCCATGGATTTGTGCTGCTGCTCCGTATTCTGTGACGCATTATCACTGTCCGTGATATCGTTGCCGATACTGTTTTCCGTATCGTTCCCTGCGCCGTCTTCTTCGGAAATGACACCGTTTTCAACACCGTCATCATCAATGATGCCGTCCTCGGCATAGTCATTTTTGTCGGGGTCTATCATGTCCTCCATGTCCTCAATCGGCTCTTCGATCGAAGGCGTATTACTGGGAAGAGTGTCCGGCTCCGTCGAATCCGGTGTGACGTTTTCGGGAATGGTATCCGGTTTATTCTCGGGCTTGTCTGTCTTTTCGTTGCAGGCAGAAAAACCGAGAACGAGAGCAGCGATAGTCAATGCTATAATTATCCTTTTCATATCGGAATCTCCTTAATTTTTTGAAATGCATGATTATTATTGACACAAAATTTAAAAATATCAGTATAAATTTTTCACAAATGTGTCGGAAAGCTTTTCTCTTTTTGAATAAAATTTAAACTTGTGCTTTGAGGTCTTGACATGGCGTAAAGATAGTGTTAAATTACATTTAGCACTCAAACAGTACGAGTGCTAAAGACGAATTATCAAACCGGAGGCAAAGCATATGGAGTTAAGTCAGCGAAAAAAAGCAATACTCCGCGTGGTGTTTGATAAATATGTCAGCACGGCAGAGCCGGTCAGCTCCAAGACCGTGGCAAACGAATGCGGCTTTCATATTTCTCCGGCAACCGTCAGGAACGAGATGGCGGAGCTTGAAGACATGGGGATATTAGAGCAGCCGCACACCTCGGCGGGAAGGATTCCGACACCGCTCGGATACAGGATCTATGTTAACGAGTTGATGGAGCAGCATAAGCTGTCTATGGAAGACACGAAAATGATAAACTCCGTGCTGCGCTCCCGCGTTCAGCAGCTTGACAAGATCATTTCCGATGCCGGCAGGATCACCTCCCAGCTCACGAGCTACCCAGCGTATGCGCTTGCTTCTGTTTCCCAGTCGGTCACGATTTCGAGATTCGATTTGATATTTGTTGACAGTCATACGTTTATTACCGTTGCCATGTTGTCAAACAATGCGGTCAAAAACAAGCTCGTGCGGCTTCATTTTGAAGTGGAAGAGACCATGCTCAAAAAGCTGAATACGGTGTTCAACGCAAGATTCACCGATATTACGGAAAATGAAATGACGCCGGAGCTGATATCGTCTATCGAGCGCGCCTCGGGCGATACGCTCGGCATCGTGTCGATCATCGCCGGCTTTGCGATAGAGATTCTGCTCACGGTCAAAACACACGAGACATTTGTGACAGGTACATCGCACCTGCTTGAGCATCCGGAATTCAGAGACATTGATAAAGCGCAGAAGGTCCTGCAATATTTGTCTGATGACAATGAGCTCTTAAAGCTGCCGACGCCTGAAGCATCCGGAAGCGTTAAAATCACGATAGGCTCGGAAAATCTTGCGGAGGAGCTGAAAGATTCAAGCGTTGTCGTGGCAAAATATAACGCAGGAGATAATCTTCAGGGAATAATCGGTGTTGTCGGACCGACAAGAATGGATTATCCGAAGGTAGCCGCAAGGCTATCCTATATCGCGCAGGGCCTGAGCTGGCTTTTGTCGGGCGGCTTTACGCTTATGGATGATCCGGATAACAGTAAAGAATAAGGAGATGTAAAATTTGGCAAAGGACAAGAAGAAAGAAACCGCGGCAGCAAAAAAAGAAGAAGCTGAAGAAGTCCCCGCGGAAGAAACCGAAGAAACCGCGGCGCAGACAGAAGAACCGGTCAATGATACCGAGGCGGCTCCGTCCCGGGAGGATGAGCTTGAAGCACAGCTTAACGCCGAGCATGATAAATATCTGAGGCTTGCCGCTGAGTATGATAATTTCCGCAAACGCAGCATAAAAGAACGCGATGCGCTGAGAGCCGATATCAGAGCGGGCGCGATCTCAGAGCTTTTGCCGGTGTACGATAATCTTGAACGCGCGCTGTCAGCCGAATGTTCGGATGAAGCGTTTTATAAAGGTGTTGAAATGACGATGACACAGCTCAAAGCGATATTTGAGTCCATGGGTGTTACGGAGATACCCGCCGTCGGAGAAAGCTTTGACCCGTCCATGCACAACGCGGTCATGCATATAGAAGATGAAAACTACGGAGAAGGGATCATCGTTCAGGAATTCCAGAAGGGCTTCAAGCTCGGGGACAAAGTCATCCGCTTTTCCATGGTGCAGGTAGCAAACTGATAAACTAATTTTTAATATATTCGGAGGTATTTATTATGGGTAAAATTATCGGTATTGATCTTGGTACAACAAACTCCTGTGTTGCTGTTATTGAAGGCGGCGAGCCTGTTGTTATTGCAAACGTAGAAGGCGCACGTACAACTCCTTCCGTTGTCGCGTTTTCAAAGGACGGAGAGCGCATGGTAGGTCAGGTGGCAAAGCGCCAGGCTATCACAAATCCGGACAGAACGATCTCTTCCATCAAGCGTGAGATGGGCTCCAACTACAAAGTAAGCATTGACAGTAAAAACTACACACCGCAGGAAATTTCCGCTATGGTGCTTCAGAAGCTCAAAGCAGATGCGGAGAGCTATCTCGGCGCGACGGTCACGGAAGCTGTCATCACCGTTCCGGCTTATTTTACTGACTCACAGCGTCAGGCAACAAAGGACGCAGGACGTATTGCCGGTCTTGACGTAAAGCGTATCATCAACGAGCCGACAGCGGCGGCGCTCGCTTACGGTCTTGATAAGGAAAACGACCAGAAGATCATGGTTTACGACCTCGGCGGCGGCACATTCGATGTTTCCGTTCTTGAGATCGGTGACGGTGTTATCGAAGTTCTCGCAACAGCCGGAAACAACCGTCTCGGCGGCGATGACTTTGACGAGTGCATCGTAAAATATCTTGTTGAGCAGTTCAAGCGCGACAACGGCATCGACCTTTCCGGCGATAAGGTTGCCATGCAGAGACTTCGTGAAGCTGCTGAAAAGGCAAAATGCGACCTCTCGGGCGTTACAAGCACAAACATCAATCTGCCGTACATCACAGCGGATTCAACAGGCCCGAAGCATCTTGATTTAACGCTTACAAGAGCAAAATTCAACGAGCTCACAAATCACCTCGTACAGATGACGATGGGACCTGTCAATCAGGCACTTTCCGATTCCGGTCTCAGAGCGTCCGAGCTTTCAAAGATCCTCCTCGTCGGCGGCTCGACCCGTATCCCCGCTGTACAGGATGCAGTCAAGAATCTCACGGGAAAAGACCCGTTCAAGGGCATCAACCCCGATGAGTGCGTTGCGATAGGCGCTGCGATTCAGGGCGGCGTTCTCGGCGGCGACGTTGAAGGCATTCTCCTTCTTGATGTCACTCCGCTTTCCCTCGGTATTGAAACGATGGGTGGCGTATTCACAAAGCTTATCGAACGCAACACAACGATCCCGACCAAGAAGA
>JAZRYQ010000172.1:0-3229 GCA_045600805.1 Candidatus Alloscillospira sp.
AAAGATGATTTTGCCCTTTTTAAGGAACGATATTACATACTCAGCATGGAAATATTGGACGGCTGCTATTTTGTAATGTATCCGTAAAAGCAAGAGAAACAGAAATGAGCTATTTCGAGATAGAAAACGAGCCGAACACGAAATAAGTATCTTCGCCGAAAATAGGTGAACGCGGAGCAAGGGGCGAAAATGTTGCGAGATGTTTCATGATACTGATGGAGCGTGTGCTGCGGGGCAAGGAGACCGTATTTGTTACAAGCTCTGCCGGTTGCTTCGGGTATACGTCCAACGCTGGAATAGATGTCACCCATTTTGGCAGTAGATTTGTTTCCGCGTACACGGCAAAAAACTGACATCAATCTGGAACAGTCGAGCTACTGCGGAGGCCGTAGTTCTGCTGTCACGAGCTTAAGCGAAGGTAAGTGAGACAGCAAATCTGTGATTTGCTTTGTCGAACTTATGCATAGCAGAAAGCAGATTATAAAGGCCCATTCAAAGCGCACCCATTCCGCAGTTATTTACAAAAGGAGCGAAAAGAACATGATGGACGAAAAAGCGCGGATATTTGAAAAATATGTCCGTGACGGTATGACTACAGAGAATATGATGCGATCTCTTGAACTGATCGGCGCTCCGATATACGACGAAAAGAGTCTTGAAAATATGAAGATCTACAGCGATTATCTTCCTATGATGAAAGAGGATCCCTATACGCAGGAGCAGCGATATCTTCATATTCTGTGGGAAGCGATCGATACGGTTCCGCTGGGTATAAACTGTAAATTCTCAATCCCGTTTCGAAGGATCATTGCCGAAAGCCTCTTCAAAAGCTGCGGTACCGGCTTTGTCGCTTCGCCGCACTGCAGCTTCAACTTCGGCCACAGAATAGAAGTTGGTGACTATGTTGCATGGAATATGGGATGCTTTATTGACAGCAAAGGGACGGTAACATTCGGAGATAATTCCATGCTGGCCGAAAAAGTAACGATTTTCACCCATGGGCACAAAGAGGACAATCACATGGAAAGAATATACCAGCCGGTACATATCGGAAAAGAGGTCTCTTTGTTTTGCGGCTGTACCATTCTGGGCGGTGTAACTGTAGGCGACGGAGCCGAGGTCGGCGTCGGGTCTGTCGTTGTCAGGGATGTGCCGCCCAATACCGTGGTGGCAGGCTCCCCTGCCAAGGTCATACGTAAATGCAGGCGCGAAGACGGCGCCGAAATCAACCACTTTTTCTTCAACAAGAGGGCTTTCCAAAAAGATCTTGAACGATACAGAAGAAGGTAATTTTTTAACCTCCGGATACTATAACGGGAGAAATAAGAACGATGGCAGATCAGTATAAATACGTAAGGATCCAGGGCAGAAACCTTGTCAGCAATACGCTCACCGGAAAAGGCATTTTCAGCCTGTGCATGGAACTGATTCGCAATAAGACCATGGATCAGGAAGACGCTGATTTATATATGGAAATTGATTCCTGGTTTACTGAAAATCTTCCCTGGCCGGAACCCTGTAAAAAGCAGGAAAGTGTGGTTTGCTATTTCAAGACTGAAAATGCCGGTGAAATGATGAAATGGATGAAGCCGGCTCTTTGGCTCCTGGATCGTTATAATGTCCCTTACTATTTGGTCTATACCAATACGCCGGGTGAAATCGTCTACGAAGATCAATACCAAATCGTTGCAAAAGCAGATGATATTATCATTCAGCCGATACCGGAATCCTGGTCTCCCGAAGAATGATACCGGGTAAAAATGATTTACGAAAGAGGGGCGACCGTTTGAAAAGAATTATCTGCCTTGTTTTAAGTCTCTTGCTCTGTTTGTTTTCAACCGCATGCGGTGTACAGGAAAAAACATACCCCGCCGAGGATTACATACTTGAGCTCCCGTATAAAGATGATTTCAGAATACTGCAGCTTACGGACATTCATGTCGGAAACAAAGATAACCGGGCATTACAGTACGACTTCATGGACAGGACGATCTGTGAGGCCGATGCGGATATGATCGTTGTTGTCGGTGATCTGTTTACATTCGCAGATAAGACGACAGCCAGAGAGCTTTTCAAATATCTTGACAGTTACGGTATTCCGTGGACGGTCACCTTCGGCAACCATGATGAGCAGTGCTATTTTTCAATCGACTGGCTGACCTCGCTTCTCAACAGCTACGGATCTAACTGCGTTTTCCGTGATATTCAGGGCGATGACGTTTTCGGTTATGCGAATTTTGCAGTTGATCTGATGAAGGACGGAGAAGTATTTGAGCAGCTTATCGTCATGGATTCCAACAGGTATGATTTCGGAGAGAACCGGAGTTACGACTATATCAAGGACAGTCAGATAGACTGGTATGAGCGTCTCATAAACTATACCACCGAGCAGAACGGCGGTAAGGTGGTCGATTCCCTGCTGTTTTTCCACATTCCTCTGCCTGAGTTTGCCGATGCGTGGGACGCGGCTCAGTCCGGCTCTCCCGACGCGGTACTTGAATGCGGCGAGATGAATGAAAAAGTCAGTTGTCCTAAATACAACAGTGGCTTTTTTGATAAAATCCTTACGCTTGATTCAAGCAGAGCTATTATCGTAGGCCATGATCATGTTAACAACTTCCGTGTGCTTTACAAGGGAATCTATATGTGCTATGGCATCAATTCGACGGACCGTATCTATTATCAGGACGGTATGATTGGCGGGCAGGTAATCACCGTGCACAGCGACCACAGTCTCAGCTTTGACCAGATATATCACGAATACAGCGAGGTGCGCGATGAGTAAAAAGAATCCTCTTATTACGCTGATCATCCTCAGCATACCGGGCGCCGTCATTTGCTTTTATGCCACAAATCTGGTCCTGAGCGATATAGCAAACATGTTCTATATGGCGCCCACGAAAGACTTTATTTCTAGTATTCCGATATTTTTCATAGGCATCGAATTTGTGATGGCCGCGATAAATTTTCTGCATCTCGCATTATACCCCACAGAAATGAAACGCCTTTTGCGTCTGAACGCCATTGCTTTCACTGCAATCTCTCTTATCGGCGCCGTTTGCTCGATTCTGACCGGAATAATCATCTACGGCTCATTTGCCGCCCCCTACCCCTTCCCTGCCGCAACGATCATTACTCTGATGTATCATCTGATAATAGTCATTCTGGCATCATTAGTAATCTGCAGATGCGGGAAATCCGATCCATCGGCAGAAACTGCTAAAACACG
>JAZRYQ010000173.1:0-8129 GCA_045600805.1 Candidatus Alloscillospira sp.
CAACGGCATGAACACTTATCCGTATCTTCTAATGGCTCCGGCTATTCTCATAAGCCTTATCATACTCAGCTTCAACCTCTTCGGTGGCGGCCTGCGCGACGCATTCGACCCGAAGATGAAGAATTGAGAAAGGACGGTGCACAACAATGAGTGAATACTTGGTCAACATTGAAAATGAACGTCTTTCATTCTTTACGCCTGCCGGTGAAGTAAAGGCGCTCAACGACGTTTCCATTCATTTAGACGAAGGCGAAGTGCTCGGAATCGTCGGCGAAAGCGGCTCCGGCAAATCCGTCACGGCGTACAGCCTTATGGGACTTACCGCCTATCCCGGGCGCATTATCGGCGGTGATCTGCACTTTAACGGTCATCACATCAACACGATGACCGAAAAGGAAATGCGCAATATACGCGGCAATGAGGTTTCCATTATCTTTCAGGACCCGATGACCTCTTTGAATCCCGTATACACGATAGGAAATCAGATTTGCGAAGTCATTTTGCTTCACACGAATAAGAACCGCAAGCAGGCTAAGGAGCGTGCAAAAGAGCTTCTGACGCTTGTCGGTATCAATGAGCCGGAAAAGCGTTTAAAGCAGTATCCGCATGAGCTCTCCGGCGGTATGCGTCAGCGTGTTATGATCGCGATCGCGCTTGCATGTGAGCCGAAGCTTCTGATTGCGGACGAACCGACGACGGCTCTTGACGTTACGATTCAGGCGCAGATAATCGAGCTTATCATGGACCTGAAAAAGAAATTCGGCATGGCTGTTATCATGATAACGCACGACCTTGGCGTCGTTTCCAGCATGTGTGACCGCATAGCCGTCATGTATGCCGGAAAAATCGTCGAATACGGCACGACAGATGACATTTTCTACCGTCCGAAGCACGAATATACAAAAGGTCTTCTGCGCAGCATTCCGAAGCTTGACGAAAAAGACCATACCCGCCTTGTTCCCATCGGCGGAACACCGGTCGATATGCTCAATCCTCCCGCGGGATGTCCTTTTGCGCCGCGCTGTGCTTCGTGCATGAAAATATGTCTGCGCGAAATGCCTCCGTATACCAACATAGATGACGTGCATTACAGCGCCTGCTGGCTGCTTCAGAAGGAAGAGCTTGAAAGCGGCGAAAAAGGAGGCAATGTCTGATGGATAACAAAAAACTGATTGAAATTCAGAATCTGAAACAGTATTTCCCCGTTTCGGGAAGTCTTTTCAGCAAGAAATACGTGAAAGCAGTGGATGACGTTTCTTTCCATATTTATAAGGGTGAAACGCTTGGTCTTGTCGGTGAATCCGGCTGCGGCAAAACAACGACCGGTCGAGCACTTCTGCGTCTGCATGAGCCGACCAGCGGCCGTATCGTTTACGACGGCAATGTTCTGTTTGATTCCGGCGATGTACCTCTGCGAAATCCCGACGGTGAAATCGTTACCGATGAGAACGGGAAACCCGTTTTCGGCAAAAAAACAGCCGTTGATATGCTTCCCTACCGCCGCAAAATGCAGATCGTTTTTCAGGACCCGTATGCAAGCCTTGACCCGCGCATGACGGTCGGTGACATTGTCGGTGAAGCGATAGATATTCACAATCTTGCTGAAAACAAACAGGACCGCCATGACAGGATCATTACGATGCTTGAGCGCGTCGGTCTTAACTCGGAACACGCAAACCGTTATCCGCATGAGTTTTCGGGCGGTCAGCGTCAGCGCGTCGGCATTGCGCGTGCTCTCGCGGTCAATCCCGAGTTTATCGTTTGTGACGAGCCTGTTTCGGCTCTCGATGTTTCCATTCAGGCGCAGGTCGTCAACATGTTTGAGGATCTGCAGCAGGAAATGGGCCTCACTTATCTCTTTATCGCGCATGACCTCAGCATCGTCAAGCATATTTCAAACCGTATAGGCGTTATGTACCTCGGCGGTCTTGTAGAGCTTGCCGACAGCTATGAGCTCACATTCCACAGCCTGCATCCGTATACGCGCAGTCTTATCTCCGCAATTCCGATTGCAGACCCGATAAAGAGCCGCGCTTCGAAGCGTATCGCTCTGGAGGGCGATGTGCCCAGTCCCGTAAATCCGCCGAGCGGCTGCCGTTTCCGCACCCGCTGCCCGTATGCAGACGAGCAGTGTGCAGCAGAAAAACCCGAATGGAAAGAGGTAAGCTCAGGGCACTTTGTCGCATGTCATCATCTGGACAGGGTAAAGTAAATATTTACTCACTGTATTGAGTCAATATATATTGTTTAAAGTGCTGATTTCACTAAGTCGGCTTATGAAACTATTGCAAATAACATGTCAAACTGTTAAACTTTATATGACACTTTATTGCATTAAAATGCAATTATAAATAAAGTGAATAAATTTTGGAGGAATTGAAATGAAGAAGATGCTCTCTATCCTTCTTGTCGTTGTCATGCTTCTCGCTGTTCTCAGCGGATGCGGCGGCACAAAAGAGGACCCGAAGGCAGACACACCCACCACACCTTCAGGAGACACCGGCACAGAAAAAACCGAAACAACTCCTGAAAAGAAAGACGAGCCTGAAGTCACACCTGCTGCTGAAAAGCAGCTCGCAGTTCAGGTAGGTCCTGACCCCGAAACACTTGACCCGGCACTCAACAGTGCAGTTGACGGCGGCAACATGCTGCTCCACCTGTATGAATGCCTCCTCACCGTAGACCAGGCCGGCGAACTCGCTCCGGGTTCTGCTGAGACATGGGAAACAAGTGCTGACGGTCTTACATGGACTTTCCATCTCCGTGACGGCCTCAAATGGTCAGACGGCACAGACCTCACAGCAGAAGATTTCGTTTACTCATGGAAGCGCGTTGTTGACCCCAACACAGCTGCTCCTTATGCAGAAACAGTTCTTCAGAACGTAAAGGGCTTTGCAGAAGCCACGAACGGCGATCTCGATGCCCTTGCCGTTTCAGCTCCCGATGCAAAAACAGTCGTTGTTGAACTCAGCGCTCCCTGCTCCTACTTCGGCAGCCTCGCTGCATTCGCAACTCTCAGCCCTGTTCAGAAGGCTACTATTGAAGCCAACGGCGACGCATGGGCTGTCAGCCCCGAGACCTACATCAGCAATGGTCCTTTCTACATCACCGAGTGGATCCCCGGAAGCCACATCATCACATCCAAGAACCCCAACTACTGGAATGCTGACGCTATAAAGCTTGACAGCATCAAGTGGCTCCTTATCGAAGACTCCAACGCTTCTTACAGCGCCTATCAGACCGGCGAAGCTCTCTTTATCAAGGACGTTCCGACAGAAGAGATCCCGAGCCTCCTCGGCAACGGTGAATTCTTTGTAGATCCTATCATCGGCACATACTACATCAGCCTTAACGACGCTATCGAGCCGTTCAGCAATCCGGATGTCCGCAAGGCTCTCAGCCTTTCCATCGACCGTCAGTTCGTAGCTGACACCCTCATGCAGGGCACATACAGCCCCGCTTGGAACTTCATGGGCCCCGGCTGGGCAGATCCTACCGGCGGTGACTTCATGTCCAAAGCAAACGGCGGCAAGACATACATCAGCGAAGACTTCGAAGCAAACCTTGCAGAAGCACGTTCTCTGATGCAGAAGGCCGGCTATTCAGGCGAAGCAGGAGCAAATGACCTCTCTATCACATATTCAACAAACGATGCAGGCTACCACAAGGTAGTTGCCGAGTACCTGCAGGAAGCATGGGCAGAGATCGGCGTTCAGCTCAGTGTTGAAGTAGTTGAATGGGGCAGCTTCACTCCGATGCGCCGTGCCGGTGATTATCAGATCAGCCGTAACGGTTGGGTCGGTGACTACAGCGATCCTTCCAACATGCTTGACCTCCTCTTCAGCACCAACGGCAACAACGACGGTAAGTTCAACAATGCCGAGTACGATGCAAACATGGTAATTTCCCGTACAACTCTTGATGCTGCTGAGCGTTCACAGGCTCTCCACACTGCTGAGGACATCCTCATGGCAGAAGCAGCCTGCATCCCTGTTGCATACTACAATGACTTCTGGCTCCAGAGCCCGAAAATCACAGGTATGTGGCACAGTGCATATGGTTACTGGTACTTCATGTACGCAGACATCGCATAAGCTCTATCGCAGATATGATTTCTCCCCTGTTCATTCTGAACAGGGGAGATTTTTTTATTGCTTGCTTTCGCGGTGAAGTCTGAATTCGACCGAGCGTTTTAAGTATTCCAGATAATCCATATCGCGGCACATGGCTTTTGACGGCGTATCGGAAAGCTTTGCAACCGGTCGGCCGTTTACATACTGGAGCTTGATTACGATATTCAAAGCTTCTTCGCATGTATCATTTGAACAGAATGTCCCGATTCCGAACGAGACCTTTGCTTTATCTTTGAAATAATCATACAACGCCTGTGCTCTGTCAAAATCAAGGCTGTCGCTGAACAGTAAAAGCTTTGTTTTCGGATCAACGCCGTATTTTTTATAATGCGCTATCATTTTTTCGCCCCATGCATACGGATCCCCGCTGTCATGACGCACGCCTGTATAGTTGTTCACCATAGAGCGGTTAAAGTCAAGCAGGAAAAGATCCGTTGTGACCGTATCGGTCAGCGCCGTACCGTTATCACCGTCATACTCACTGTACCAGTCCTTCAGGGCATAATGATTCGTATAGGCAAGCGGTATGGAGTCGATTCCCTGATACATCTGAACAAACTCATGCGCGTATGTTCCGATCGGCGTCAGATTATACTTTTTCGCAAGGTACACATTGGAAGTGCCGACGCAGTTTTTCGTTTCAAACGCAAAACGTCTTACGACGGTGTCTTCCCATTCGCGGGAAAGACGTCTGCGGCATCCGAATTCAGCGAAGCCGAAATTATACTTGCCGGAATTGAAATCAGCGATTTTTTTGTCCAGCTTTTCCTCAGCCGATACAAGCAGCGCATGATAATCATATTTCAGTCTGTAATATACTTCATTCACAATTTCTAAAAGATATATCTCAAACTGCATTGCCGAGAAGAGCGGACCGTTTACAACGATGGAAAGCTCTCCGTTTTCGTCAAGGGACGTTGTGACGTACTCTCTGATCGGGTGCCAGAGGCGCAGAAATTCAACATAGTCGTTTTTGATAAACCGAATCGAGCGGAGATAAGAAAGCTCGTCTTCGGTAAAGCGAAGTGCACAGAGGTTGTCTATCTGCGCATTGATCTCATCGAGCATTTCCTGTGTGAAAACAATGTCCTTGTTGCGACATTTGAAATAATATTCCCCACACAGATCCGTGTGCTTATGAAATATGACCTGATCCATGTTGAATTTATACAGGTCGGTGTCAAGCAGGGAAACAACGATCGGTTCCAATTTCATTTTCATCCGTTCCTTTCTGTTTATTCCGGCATAAACGACGGCATAAGCTTTAGTTTAAAAAGATTCTTTTTGTGCTTATCGTCAATGATCGCTTTCTTATCCAAATCATCTATTTCTCCCGTGCGGATGTATCTGTCAAGCTCCGCATATGTAAAACCGAGATTATCCTCGTCCGTTTTTCCGCTCAGGCCGTCGATCGGTACCTTGTCTACAAGCACCGCCGGAAGTCCGAGAAGTCTGCCTATTTCTTTGACTTCGGCAACCGTAAGATGAGAACACGGGCTGAAATCTCCGACAGAATCACCGTATCGCGTTGAATAGCCTACCCAATCCTCAGACAGGTTGCACGTATTGGCAACTCGCCCGTTCATGCTCTGCGCCACAGCGTACAGCGTTGTCATGCGGACACGCGGCGGAATATTCGTAATGCTCTGTGTTGACATCGGAAACGGCACATTGTTATGAATGGCGTCAACCATGTCCTTTATGTTTATGGTATAGCTTCTGATTCCGAGATGACGGACAAGCAGCTCTGCCATATCAATATCCGGCTGCACCCCGCACGGCATCAGCACACCGATAACTCTTTCTTTTCCGAGCGCTTCAACGCAAAGCGCGGCAACGACTGAGCTGTCTTTTCCGCCGGATATTCCGACAATTGCGTTGCAGCCTTCCCCGTTTTCGCGGAAAAAATCACGAATCCAATTTACACAATCGTTTTTTACTTTTAAAGCATCAAACATAAGCTTCTTCCCCTTTTTCATTCCATAACATTTATCTGACAGCTTTTCATCGTTATAAGCGCGGCTTTATGTGCTTCCGGTGTTACACCAGCGCAGCAGGCTGCGTCAACCGCGATTTCAGCATTCGGATACGCTGCGCGCATGATAAGCGCATTGGAAACAACGCATACATCTGTGCAGAGTCCGACGAATTCAGCCTCGATTTCTTCATCGGGATATTTGTTTTTGAGAGTCTTTACGATATCAAAGCAACCGAATGTATATTTTTTGATCACAGTGTAATTCTTTCCCTGGAGTGCCTCTATTATCTCACCGTTCAATTCATGCCCGAGTGTGCCGTCCATACAGTGTGCTACGGGGAGCATTTTTCCTTCGAGTGTATCTGCATAATTGTCAAAATGAGTATCAAATGTGACAAAAAGCTCATCCCCATCAAAGCGGCGTATCTTTTCAGCGACATTCTCTACAATGGCGACTGCTTCTTTCGTGCCGAGCGTTCCGTCAACAAAATCGTTCTGCATATCTACTACGACCAAAACCTTTTTCATCGTCAGCACCCTTTCTTATCCGTTTTCTTTCTGAAAAGTCTTGCCGGTCTGTGTCCCGCTCCCGTTTGATATTCGTCTGTTTCTTCAACAAAATCCGCCGCTTTTCTCCGGAAATTTGCCGACACGACCGAAATATTCATAATCGTTTCCTGCACTCTTTGCAGCGCTGCAAGCGTGAATTTTTCAGGGAGAAAATCAAAAATCGCATCAAAATTTTCCGCTTCGTTTCGCAAAGTGCTCAATGCCTCGGCAATGATCTTCACGTGGTCGAATGCTATTCCTCCCCTGTCGATGATCTCAAATTTCGTCTTTCCGAACGAGCGGCTTTGCTGTTTCAGAACGGCATGTAAGCTTATGCTCTCATGCGTAAGCTCAAGATGATACAGACCTTCCGCGTCCTGCCTGAACTGCATGTCAAACCATTGCGCGTCTAAAGCGTCATCCCCGGCCTCTTGCTTAATCAAATCTTCTCCCATGACTGACGCAAAGGCATTTGAAATGATCCACCCACGCGGGTCGCGGTCAATCTCGCTGTATACGCCGACCGGCATCAGGGACGTTGGCGTTACGTTGGTTTCCTCTCTGAGCTCTCTCAAGGCGCATTGCTCAACTGTTTCATCAGACTGCAAAAATCCGCCGGGCAATGCCCAGAAATCTTTGTACGGGTGTCCCCCGCGCTTTATAAGTAAAATAGAGAGTCTCCCCTGCGGATCGTGCCTGTAACTGTCCTCCTCGGTTGAGCGTATTGTAAACAAAACAATATCCGCAGTCACAGACGGTCTTTCATACGCTGACATGTCATACTCTTTCAGAAAATCATGTTCAGTTTGCAAATCATCATCCCCTTTTGTCTTTTCTGTTATTTTCATTTTGATATTATCACTTTAATTCTAACATGTCAAGTGTTTTTGTAAAAAACAAAGCACATGAAGCTTTTTGTTTCATGTGCTTTTGCCGCGTTGTTCCAACGCTTTACTCTTTCCACTCATTTACACTCGTCCCGTTACCGTTCTTATCAAAGCAATAGTAAACAGTATATCCTTTTCGTTTTGCATCACAAAACTTGTTTGGAACGGTATATCCATCAGGACAATACTCTTTTGGGATACCGGTTTCCTCAAAGCCGAACAACTGGTTTAAAACATATACGATCTGATTATTGCTTTCGTCTAACAGTGCGTATTCATAAGAATCATATCCGTCACAAACAGTAATGTAAGCCGGATAAGCAAAGCCGCTTTCCGTGTACAGTGGAACTTTTTTGTTATTCCCGAATGAAATTGAAATATTCTGTATGCGTTTAACTTCGTTACCATAGTCATCCGGCGGAAATTTGCAAACAAGGTAAAGCAGATAGCTTCCGTCAAATCCATCGTCAGCCTGCATAGCCGCGCAGTCAACTATGGTGTCCTTGTCGATTTCATCTGGAAAAATCGTTAAACCGCTGTGCAGATCGCCGTATGCTTCTTCATTAAAAGCATTAACTGTTT
>JAZRYQ010000174.1:0-4066 GCA_045600805.1 Candidatus Alloscillospira sp.
GGTACACAGTCACAATGCTGAGTACCGCTTTATTTTCGTAAAATTATGATACAATAAACGTAACCAATCAGATTTTTTTACGGGATATACTGTGTAGGCGCCTGAAAAAGAACAGGGAGGTGTACTGATGAAGGATGAAGAGATCGTTGTTTTATACTGGCAGCGAAGCGAGAATGCAATCCGGGAGACTGTTGCAAAATACGAAGCGTATCTTGCAACAATTGCATATAATGTGCTTTTTGATTCTGAGGACAGCGAGGAATGCGTAAATGATACGTATCTTGCGGCTTGGAATTCCATGCCGGACAAAAGACCCGGTGTGCTGTCAACATTTCTCGGTAAAATTACACGCCATATAGCAATCGACGTTTACAGAAAAAAGTACAGCCTGAAACGCTATGCGTCTGAGTATGCTCTGTCGCTTTCCGAATTGGAAGAATGCTTTGCCAATACTGAAACGCCGGAACAGGCTTTTGACGCAAAAACGCTTGAAAGCGATGTCAACACTTTTGTACGAAAGCTTTCAGATAAAGAGCGCAATGTTTTTATCGGAAGATATTTTTTCTTTGATTCGGTAAAAACGATCGCCGGATACTGCGGTATCAGTGAGGCAAATGTAAAAACTATCCTTTTCCGCACACGTTATGCTCTGAAAGAATATCTCATAAAAGAAGGATTTGGATTATGAAAAACAAAATTATTGATGCAATCGGAGAAATTGATAACGATTTGCTTGAAAGCACGGCCACGCTTCGCACAAAAAAGCGCAAGAAACCGAACTTGCCCAAATGGAGTGCACTTGCTGCGTGTTTCTGCCTTGCTGCCGTCGGTGCGGTTTTGCTGTTCGGAAAAGGCGGGACAAACAGGATTCAAATGTGGGATGAAAGCTATACGGTGAAGGATTATTTCAAATACTGTGACGCTGCAACAGGCAGCTCCGCGGAAATGAAGCTCGATGCTTCGGTTATTCCGTATTCGCAGACAAGATATTTTTCTGACAGGCGGGCAGAGCTTGAAGAAAACAAAATCATACCGCGCATAGAAACACATCCGCTTTTTTATGCTACGGCGGGCTATAACGATGACGGCAGCTTTTACTGTGTTGAGTTTATGTGGTGCCGCCGAAGCGCGGACAGCTTAGAGACTTACAGTGATTTAAAGGTTTTGGCAGGGTACGAGGAGATACCGATCGTCAATGACTGCGTTTTTGTTGAAACAGACGAAAACGGCAATATACTTGAGCCTTCCGTGACGGTAACGGAGCGTGATGGTATTCAGATAGCGGCACGCGGCAGGGAAGGTACGGAAAAGACGCTGACGTATAAGACCGAAAGCGGCTGGTATCAGATATCCGGCTCATGGAATGACAGCTATGATGCGGTAGTATCTATATTCGACTGGTTTTTTGAGCATCCGCTCGATTTTACAAAATTCCCGATCGAAGCGGGAGACGAATACACAAGTACGACGCTTGCCGAAACGCCGGATGCATTCAGCGGCTATCTTCCGGATTTTGAAAAGCTCGGATATACGGAAGAGAATACGGTCCTTCAATTGAAAAACGGCATACCTGTCCATTTTGAAGGGCATTATAACCGCTCCCATTCCGATGAAGTACACTGGTGCATCCTTGCAGAGCCCGATGTTTATGACCTTGAGGCATGTATGGGCGATATAAAAACGCTTACTGAACAGAAGCTGACGGATGCCTTCAGAAACGGAGAAAATAAAATCAAATTCATGCAGGAGGATATACTTGTCATTGTGTATACGGACAGTGCTTCAAAAGCATGGGAGCTTATCCGGACCTTGACTGAGTGAAAAATGGCGGCGGCACTGCTTACAGTGTCGCCGCCATGACTGCTTTTATCGTGTGCATTCTGTTTTCCGCTTCATCAAATACGATTGACCGACTGCCTTCAAAGACTTCGTCTGTGACCTCCATGCAGTCAAGACCGAATTTTTCATGTATCTGTTTGCCGATCGTTGTATCAAGGTCATGAAAAGCCGGCAGACAGTGCATAAATCTGCATTGTGCTCCCGCCATGTTCATAAGCTTTTCCGTAACACGATACGGCAATAAATCGTTTATCCGCTCCTGCCATACGCTGTCCGGCTCACCCATTGACACCCACACGTCTGTGTATATGACGTCAGCGCCGATAACGGCCTTTTCCGGCTCTGTTTCAAATGAAAGAGCTGAGCCCGTAAATTTTGCGATTTCCTGACATTGCGCGATAAGCGCTTTGTCGGGAAAATATTTTTCCGGCGCACAAGCGACAAAATCAAGTCCCATTTTTGCACATCCGACCATGAGAGAATTGCCCATGTTGTAGCGTGCATCTCCCATGTAAACAAGCTTGCGGCCTTTGAGCGTTCCGAAATGCTCTTTTATCGTGAGAAGGTCTGCTAAAATCTGCGTCGGGTGAAATTCGTTCGTAAGTCCGTTCCATACGGGTATTTGCGAAAGAGCGGCAAGCTTTTCAACGATTTCCTGCCCGAATCCGCGGTATTCTATACCGTCGAACATTCTGCCGAGAACACGCGCCGTGTCCGCGATGCTCTCTTTTTTGCCCATCTGTGAGCCGGACGGGTCAAGATAAACAGGGTGGATGCCAAGGTCGTTTGCCGCGACCTCAAAAGCACACCGCGTGCGCGTACTTGTCTTTTCAAATATCAGCGCGATGCTTTTCCCTTCGCACATTCTGTGCGGAATGCCTGCTTTTTTCTCGGCTTTCAGCTCGGAGGCAAGGTCAAGCAGGTATTGTATTTCTTCAGACGAAAAATCAAGCAGCTTTAAAAAGCTTCTGCCTTTAAGATTCATTTTTTTACTCCTCACAAACGGAAATGATGATGTCAACAGCCTTTGAAAGCGTTTCCATCGGTATATTTAACGCGGGAAGCAGGCGTACCTTGTTTTTTGCGGACAGGCATAGAACGCCGTGGTCGATACATTTTGAAATGACCTCGGAAGCCGGCTTTTTCGGTTTGAAGCCGATCATGAGCCCCATGCCGGATATGCTTTCAATGGCGCTGCAGCTTTTAAGCTTTTCCGTGACAAATTTTCCTTTTTCGCATACCTCCGAAAGAAGCTTGTCGTCAATGCGGCTGAGTATATTCAGAGCGCCTGCACAGCAGACAGGATTGCCGCCGAAGGTCGAGCCGTGATCCCCGTAGGAAAACACGTTTTTGAGCTTATCGGAAAGCAGCGTCGCGCCGATCGGCAGACCGCCGCCGAGCCCTTTTGCCGTTGAAACGATGTCCGGCTCAATGTCGTAATTCATGTACGCATAAAGCTTGCCTGTTCTTCCGTTTCCGGTCTGCACCTCGTCAACGATGAATACGATATCGTTTTCTTTTGCAAACCGAAAAGCGGCGCATAGAAACTCTTTATCCTGTACGATGACGCCGCCTTCGCCCTGTATACATTCGACCATGATCGCCGCGGCTTTTTTGTCTGTTGCTGTTTTCTTCAGAGCGTCAATATCGCTCGGAACGGAAACGAAACCGGGCGTGAGCGGTGTATACAGCTCGTGATAGTGCTCCTGACCTGTTGCGGCAAGCGTTGTGAGCGTTCTGCCGTGGAAGCTGTTTTCAAGCGTGATGACCGTGTAATGATCCTTGCCTTTATTTTCGGCCGCATATTTTCTCGCCGCTTTTATTGCACATTCGTTTGCTTCCGCACCCGAGTTTGAGAAGAACACCTTTTTCATACCCGTGCGCCTGCAAAGCTCCTGCGCCAAAAGCGCGCAAGGCGATGTGTAATACAGATTTGATGTGTGCTGAACGGCGTCAAGCTGTGCCGTCACGGCTTTTTTCCACTCGTTATCGGAAACACCGAAGCTCGTCACGGCGATCCCGGAGCCGAGGTCTATATAGCTTTTGCCGGTCTCATCGTATACGACCGAGCCGGAGCCGGAAACGATCTCAAGCGGAAAACGCGCATATGTTCCGGCAATATACTGTTTGTCGATTTCTTTGATATTCATGTTATTTTCCTCCGACGACCATTGTACCGGCGCCTTCGTCGGTCAGAAGCTCCATAAGGATGGAATGTGGAATCCGT
>JAZRYQ010000175.1:0-2949 GCA_045600805.1 Candidatus Alloscillospira sp.
GGCTCCCTGAACTCTAACGCCCCCCACCAGCGCTCTCCCGCCGGATATTCTGTAAATGTCCACTTCCGTTCCTCCGTCAACAGCTTCAGATTTTACTTTTGTTTTGCACAGAGGGACAATATAAGCTCCGCTATCCTGTCGGCAGAATCGGGCACGCCGAGCGTGCTCACGGCATCCGACATTTTTTCAAGCTTGCCCGGTGTCCTGATTATATCCGTTATCGTGCCAAACAGCCGCTTTCCGGTGCATTCCTTTTCTGTCATGACAACGGCCCCGCCGGATTTTTCGATCCTTCTCGCGTTTTTCTCCTGATGATTATCCGCTACATACGGTGACGGAACGAGTATGGACGGCTTGCCGATCGCCGTCAGCTCTCCGAGCGTTGAAGCACCGGAGCGGCACAGGACAAGCGATGACGCTGTCATAACAAGCGGCATATCGTCAATATATCGGCGCATATCCGTCATAAGCATTCTGTCGGGGGCGATTCCTCTGTCGCGCAAAAGCGTGCACATTTCATTATACCCCGCCTCTCCGCCGCCTGTTGCTATAATATGTCGAAAAGCTTTTTCGGTTTCGTTTAATTTTATCAGCTCCGCTGTCGCTTCATATAGCCGTGATGCGCCGAGAGAGCCCCAGAAGGTAACGACGATCGGTTTTTCGTCATATCCGAGCGTTGCGGCCGCAGTCTCCTGTGATATCCCGGAAAAGCCGCCGCGTATCGGCGTCCCGGTATACTCTACACGTTCCGGATGCTTATAAAGGTTTTCAAGTCCCGGAAACGCGACCATGATCTTATCGGCTGTTCCGTCAATCATTTTCACAGCAAGACCGGGTATCGCGTTTGATTCATGCGCAAAGGTCGGTATTTTCATTTTCGCCGCGGATTTTATCACCGGAAAGCAAACATATCCTCCCGTGCCGATCACGGCGTTAGGCGCAAAATCCCGGATTATCTTTTTTGCCTGTGCTGTTCCGACAACGATGTTCACGGCGGATCTCAGATTGCTTTTTATTTGCGAAAACCCGAAGCCGCGTGAAAATCCGGAGGCTTTGATGTTTTCGATCCTGTATCCCGCCATAGGGATAAGTCTGTTTTCCATTTCTCTGCCCGAGCCAATGAACAAAAATTCGGCATCCGGCATTATATCGCGCAGCTTGTCGGCGATCGCAATGGCGGGATTGATATGTCCCGCAGTACCGGCACACGTAAACAGAAATTTCACTTATTCCACCGCCTTTTCGATCGGTATCTCTCTTGATATGGATAATATAATCCCCATTTCGGCAAGCTCAAGCCAAAGCGCCGTGCCTCCGTAGGAAAAAAACGGAAGCGAGATTCCGGTACTCGGTATGAGGTTCGTAACGACCGCGACATTCAGGAAAACCTGTACGGCAAGAAGCGTTGAAATACCCGTCGCAACGAGCGAGCTGTATTTATCCCTTGCATGAAGAGCGATCCAGAAGCCTCTCGTAATCAGCAGTGCGAACAAAAGCAGTACGAGTATCGCGCCGATAAAGCCCATTTCTTCACAGAAAATCGAAAAAATATAGTCATTGTGTTCCTCGGGCAGATACAAAAATTTCTGCCTTGATTTTCCGATTCCAAGTCCGGTCAGTCCGCCCGAGCCTATCGCGTACAGCGATTGCAGCACCTGAAAGCCCGTGTCGAGCGGGTCAAGCTCCGGATGCAGCCACGCAGACAAGCGGTCCTGCGCATAGTCAAACGTCGTGATGAACACGATTCCGACGGCGATCACCGCCGCCGCGACCGCGAAAAACCATTTCAGATTCATTCCGCCGACGATCATCAGCACAACAGCCACGGAAATGATGATGATTGCGCCGGAGAGGTGCGGCTCAAGCAGGAGCAGCACCACGATTATTCCGAGGAAAACAATATACGGCAGTATACCGAATCGGAATGAGCGCATATCCTTCGTGCGGCAGATCCTGTCGGCAAAATAGAGTATAATAGCAAGCTTGGCGATCTCCGAAGGCTGGAAGGTCGTGATGCCGAGGTTTATCCAACGTCTTGAACCACCGCCGACGATACCGATCACAAGGACCAGCACAAGCATGAATGTCGATAACGCATAAAGCCGAAATGACCATTTCCGGATAAAAGACATTCTCAGCTTTGACATAAAAAGCATAATGACGATACCGCTGACTGCGAAGAAAAGCTGTCTTAAAAAAACCCTTGCGGGATTATTCCCCGAATAATACGACCTTGCATAGCTTGCGGAGAGAACGGTGAGTACGCCGATGGTGAGTATGACTATCGTGAGCAGCAGAAAAGGAATATCAATATTCCTGTTTCGCCTTGCATCAAGCGGCTTCAGCTTCTTTTCTTTTTTTTCGCTTTTCTGAGCGTTGCTTGCCTCTTCATAGTATCTGTCAAAATCATCCATTCGGTTTCACCTCCCGCTGTTGTTATGTTCTGTGTTACGCTCCGAAGCGTGCCCATACTCCCAGATAGGACAGCACGGCAAATACCAGTGACACGCCGGAAAATACCGCAAACACTTTATATTCGCTCCAGCCGCACATCTCAAAGTGATGATGGATCGGCGCCATTTTGAATATTCTTTTTCCGTGCGTAAGCTTGAAATACAAGACCTGGATTATATCGGACAGAGTTTCTATTATGTAAACTATCCCGAGCGGAATAAGCACAAGCGGCATATCCATCGCAAACGCCATAGCGCACACAGCGCCCCCTAAAAACAGGGAGCCCGTATCGCCCATGAACACTTTTGCCGGATGGAAATTATAAATCAGGAATCCGCACAGAGCGCCGCACAGAGCCGCCGCGAAAAGCCCCTGCATTTTATAGCCCCACGCAAACGCGACGGCAACATAGCACATCGCGACGGGGATCGTCACCCCTGTTGCAAGTCCGTCAACGCCGTCGGTCAGATTCACGGCATTGACGCAGCCGACAAT
>JAZRYQ010000176.1:0-6272 GCA_045600805.1 Candidatus Alloscillospira sp.
GCGTTCGGCCATATAGCGGGGCAGAACGCACAGAGAAGCGTCTGCACTTTTAAGGCAGGTCTCATCGTACCCGTCAAGCCATGTGAACGAGGGGTCTCCGGAATAATAAAATGACGGACTGTGTGAAATGGATGTTGTTGCGATCCATTTCGGTGAAGCTTCCAGCTGATTGACAAGCGTTTCAAGCGCGAAAGAGCTCTGCGGTATTTTCGGAATATCGATTCTGTTCGTTACTCCGTCCGGCGTTTTGGAAACGCCGAGAAATCTGTAATTTGCCGCTTTGCGCGAAAGGTCAAGAGAAGATAAAAGACCGGAATCATACAGGGATTGAACAAGGTCGGCCCGCACGATCAGCTCATCCATTGTAAGACCGTTCATGCCGGAGCAGTAGCCTTGAATGACCGTGTTTTCGCTTATATTGTCAAGCTGCTTTGCGTAATCATCCACCGTAGAGGTAAGCCGCGCAAAAAACAACGCTGAGATCGCGGCTAACAGGATCACCGAAACAGTCCGAACACCGCCGCGACGCACGGAAAGGAAAGCGTATTTAAGGCTGCATGATGAAGCAGAGCTTTTCATCGGCTTTTTCGGCGCGGCAGAAATACGTTTCTTTTTCGCTTGTCTGGCTTTAACAGCCGCGGATGTGAATATGCAGCATGACAGTATACTCAGAACGACCATCACGCATAAAGCCGATATGTATAAATCAAAATTTCTCTCCGGCGCAAAAGCAAGTACATGCGTTTTTGACAGAGCAGCCGAGGAAAAGCGCATATCCTGATTCTGATATTTTGACGCAAAATCGGATATATAGGACAGCACGTTGTTTTCACATAAAGAGGAAAGAAAAAGACCGACGGAGGAAAAAATCACCGTGAGCAAAACCGAGGCCGATGTAAAATATCTGTAAACGGCAAGTCTGCCGCTTCCCAAATCGAGCATGATCAATGCGGTGTCACGCTGGCGGTACACAAAAAGATAGCCGTAAAGAAGCATCACGACGGCGATCATTGCTGCGCAGACACAAAGAAAAATAACGGAAATGCGCTGTATTTCGTTAAACGGTTCAACGGTTATCGCATACCCTTGGTCATATACGGTAAGGCGGAAGTTTTCGGGAAGAATTTTGCCGGCAGAAGCGTAAAAGCTCTCGGCACAGTCATTTTCAAGACTGAAAAAGCCTACTCTGTATCCAGTCGGTATTTCGGGGATATCTTCAACACATCCGTGCGGCAGAAAAAGTCTGTCACCGTACTCGGCCGTGTATGTGTAAACACCGATGATCGTAAAATCCTCATATTGCGGCTCGTAAACGGAAAGAGAATGATAAATTCCGCCGTCACACGCTTTCGGTGACATACGCACCGTGTCGCCCACGGATTTTTCAAGCATACTCAGCAGACGGCTGCTTATGATGCAAACATTCTCCCCGCTTGCGTATTCTTCCTCTGTAAAAAATCGGCCTTCCTCCAGCGTGAGCTCATCGCGCTGGAAAAACGGGAAACTCTCAATATCATAGGTCAGCTCGGCCTTTACGCTGTTGTTGCGCTGCGCCATGAGCTGTGCCATGACAGTATACGCGGTTTCTGTGTTTTCATCATATTCCGAGCATGCGCGAAGCACTGTGTAAGCCCCGTCTGTTTCAATTTCGTTATCCTCCGGCAAAAACCACGCGTAGCTGTTGCTGCCGTCAATGAATCTTCCCGTGAGGATATATGTACCGTCTTTTGTGATCTCGGTATTGCCGAGACTCTCCGGATTGATGAAGACGCCGATGCCCGATTTGTCCTCGCGCGAATACAGTGTTTTGTCAATGATACCGATGTACGCACCCGAGGCTTCATTCCAGATCATATGCTTTACGACAAGCACGGCGGAATCCTTGCTGTATACGCCGTAGTCGCGCCGTACAAGTCCGTCGATCAGGCAGGTAACGGAGCTGTTCATTTCAAAATAGCGAACTCCGTCAAGCCTTGACAATGCGTCTAAATCGAGAAGGCCGCTTTTGACAGCCCGTTCAAGCTCCGGATCGTAATAGTTTTCATCCGGATATTTCTCGCCGATATATTCAAGCTCGGCAATCGTATTGTAGCTCTGCGAACATTCGGTGATATAGTCAGAGACCGCCCTGTATATACATAGCCCGATACACAGCAATACGGTAACGGAAAGGATCAGCAAAGCGAAAAAGCCCGTTTTTACGGGAGAACGAACGATGCTTTTTACGCCGTATTTTTCAGAAAACATAAAATATCCTCCGAACAGCGGGAAAATCAATAAAAAATATAGCCAAATCAAAAAAACATGCTATAATTATATCATATTTTTATCTTACAGTAAACTGTTGCGAAAGGAATTGATAGTTATGAAAATGAAAGCAGCCGTTGCATGGGAAAAGGATGCGGCCTTGAAAATCGAAGAAGTCGAGCTTGCCTCACCGAAAAGCACGGAGGTGCTTGTAAAGCTTGTCGGCGTCGGCGTATGCCATACAGACGCGTGTGCCATCAACGGCATGATACCCGTTCAGCTTCCGCTTGTGCTCGGTCACGAGGGCGCGGGAATCGTCGAGGCTGTCGGTGACGCTGTACGCGACGTAAAAGTCGGAGACCATGTCGTTCTCTCTTACTATTCCTGCGGTCATTGCGAAAGATGCAGGCAAGGTGAGCCGAACATGTGTCTTGATTATGAGCGCGTCAATTTCGGCGGCACCTATGCAGACGGTACCTGCAGAATTTCAAAGGACGGAAAAGATATCGGCTGCTTCTTCGGACAGTCATCTTTTGCCGAATATGCTGTTACCGATGAAGAAAACTGCGTTGTTATCGACAAAGATGTTGACCTCGGCATCATGGGACCACTCGGCTGCGGAATACAGACGGGCGCCGGCGCTGTTTCCAATAAATTAAAGCCCGAGGCAGGCTCGAGTAAGGTCGTGTTCGGCTGCGGAGCGGTCGGACTTTCAGCGCTTATGATGGCATCTGCCTGCGGCTGCGCAAAGGTCATAGCCGTTGACACGGTAGATTCGAGACTTGACATGGCGCGCACGCTCGGCGCAACCCACGTTATTAACGGCAAAAACGCTGACGCAATAGAAGAAATCAGAAAAATCACCGGTGTCGGCGCTGATTACAGCCTCGATACAACGGCTGTTCCCGCTGTCATGCTTCAGGCGATAAGATGCTTAAAACGCAAGGGAACGTGCGCCGTTGTCGGCTCAAGCGGAGATAAGACCGTTCCGATCATGATGATGGACGATATCATGGGCGCTGCAAGAACGCTTGTCGGCGTTGTGGAAGGCGATTCCGTTCCGAAGCTTTACATTCCGAAGCTCATTGAGCTTTATAAGCTCGGAAAATTCCCGTTTGACAAGCTTATCAAAGAATACAGATTTGAAGAGATCAATCAGGCATTCGAGGATTCAAGAACAGGAAAAACGATCAAGCCTATCATCCGGTTTTAAACGGTAATCGGTGGCAAAGTCAAATTGACTTTGCCACCGAATTTTCCTTACCTTGTTCAGTTTCAACGAAATTCAGCAGAGAGGTGCTGATATGTTTTTTTCAATGAAATCGAAGATCGCGGACGTATACGGTTCAGCCTCGTATTTTGTGTCTGCATGAGTGCACTCATCGGAAATTATGAGCTTTGCTCTGCCTTCGCCGCAGATGTCGCAGATTTTTCTGTAAAGATTTTCCGAGTGCTGATACGCAACCATCGGATCATATTTTCCGTGCAGGATAAGTACGGGCGGAATAGCGGGATGTACATTGCTGATCGGTGATATGAAGCTCAAAAGCTCCGGATGCGACAAGGTGTCGGCACCGAGCAGAAGCTCTGTAATACCGCCGTTTTCACTTGGCGGATTTGCGCGCGCATAACCGCTTTGTTCATAAAATTCATCTTCGTGCAGAAAATCAGTCGGCCCGAACTGGTCGATTATCGCGCGTATCTTCGGCGCTTTGCGTATATCGCCGCCCTCAAACGCCGGAACACCGACGGTGAAGCCCGCCATAAGCGCAAGCTGTGCGCCGGCTGACGCGCCGGCGATCACGATTCGTTCATCATCGAGCGAGTATTTTTCCGCGTTTGCTTTTATAAATCTCAAAGCGGCTTTGATATCAAACAGATTTTCGGGAAAACGTCCGTCGGGGAGAAGACGGTATCCGCAGGAAATTACCGCATACCCGTGCTTTATCCCGTGCAGGAACGGTTTAACCTGCGTATCTCCGCGGCTGCCGCCCTGCCACCCGCCTCCGTGAATGAAAAATATCACAGGGAACGGTCCGTTTCCGGTTTCGGGAAGATAAATGTTCATCTTCTGCTTTTCCTGTTCACCGTATGCAACGCCGACAACATGGCGCGGCGCTTCGGATAAATCAAGCTTCTGCGCAAGCAGCATGGAAAACAGATGCTCACGTTCTTTATCTGAAATCAGTCTGTATTCTTTCATGGCTTCTCCTTTTCATGTGTTTTCTTTTAATTATATCAAGTTTATCTGTCAGTATCAATACAAGCAGAATATAAATAATTACCGTCAGAAGAATGTGAACTGCCAGTGTAAACGGCGTATTTGCATGATGCAGGCTGATGCTGTTCAGAAGCATCTCGGCAATGCTTACCGCTCCGAGTGCGGAAAACGCAGAAAGTATGATATCACGTAGCTTAAGACGAATATCCGCACTTTTTTTCAGCTTATAATAGCTGAACGCAAAATTCACGATCTCCGTGAAGCATATCATGAAAACATAACCGGCAAGTGCGTATTTCGGCAGAAGAAAGTAGACAAGGATAACGCTTGTTACCGAATCGCCGATATTTACCCACATGCAGTACATCTGCTTACCCAATCCGCGCAGTATCCCGTCCGTTATACTGTCAAGATACATAACGGGGACCAAAAGAGCGAAAATCCTGATAAATTTTGCTGCGAGGTCGTTATCGTATAAAAGCCGGGACAGCTCTGAGGAATACCTGAAAATCACAGAGGAAACGATGGCGGCGAACATGAAGCATATCAAAAGAGCACGGTCAGCAAGCGCTGCTGTGCGTTTTTTATCTCCGTTTACCTGTGCGTCTGTCAGAAACGGGACGATTACCTCTGCCAGTGAATACACAAGGGCAGACGGAAACATGATAATGGGAAGCGCCATACCCTGGATCATACCGTAATCGGCAAGAGCCTGATCGCCGGAGGCGCCGTGTTTTTCAAACCCCCGGGGAACAAGGAGCTGCTGAAGCGTTGAAAGCGCCGTGCGGGCGTAAGAGGAAAGGGCCAGCGGAAAAGCGATCCTGAAAAGACGGAGCGTCACGCCGCGATGCGTGTATTTCTTTGTAAATCGTTTTTTGTCAAAATGATAGAAAATATACTGCATCGTAAAAGAAACGACGTCGCCTAAAGCACCGCCCGCCATAATGACGGCACACGATACGGCAATATCGGCGCTTGCGTGAAAAGTATAGAATATAAGCACTGTGATAATTCTTGCAAGCTGTTCTGCAAACTGTGATACCGCCGATTTGATAACTCTGCCGACGGCCGTGAAATATCCGGAAAGCACTGAGCTCATGGATAAAAAGGGAAGGCTCAGCGCGAGAACTCGCAGCGATAAAAACGCGCGGCTGTCTTTTATCCACGAAACGGCGATGCTTTCGGCAAAAACGCTGAGCAGCAAAAAGGAAACAGAGCCGGCAATGAAAGCATACATAAGACATTTTCGTATCACGGAGGATATGTCACATTCCGGATGTTCTCCGAGCTTTTCGGACAGAAGGCGCGTTGTTGCAAAACGAATACCGGAAATTGCCAATGTCGTAAATAGTGTGTATATGGATAGGATAAGCTGAAAAAGACCGATACCCGATGCGCCGAGCTTTTTTGTCAGATAAACCTGAAACGCCATGCCGACAAAACGCATGACAAAGGATGACGCAGTCAGAAGAACGGTATTTAAGACAAGAGATTTTACACGATGCATGATAAGCCGCCTTTTATGTTATAGTTGAGTATATGGCAGCAAAAATAAAAAAATGAACGCGAAAAAATCGCGTTCACAGATTGCAGTCCAAGGCCTGGCTTTGCCGAAGATTTTATTTTCCGGTTGAGCCGAAGCCTCCCTCCCCGCGCACAGTGTCGGATAGCTCGGTGCATATTTCAAATCCCGGCGTAAAAACGGGGGAAAGCACAAGCTGCGCTATGCGCTCCCCGGGAGAGATGACCTGTGCCTGCGTTCCGTGATTATGCAGTGCGACAATGACCTCCCCGCGGTAATCGG
>JAZRYQ010000177.1:0-7316 GCA_045600805.1 Candidatus Alloscillospira sp.
GTTAAAAAGCGAACAGCGCACAATGGTGTTTCTGGAGGCGCCGCACAAATTATGCGCGACGCTCGACGATATGGTCACATATTTCGGTGCCGACAGGCATATTTCACTTTCCCGTGAGCTCACAAAGCTCCATGAAGAAACGCTGCGCATGACGCTCGGCGAAGCGGTCGAATACTTTAAACTCACACCGCCGCGAGGAGAATTTGTTCTCTGCATCGAGGGCAAAGCACCGGATATCACGCCTGAAATGAGCTTGGAAGACGCCGTCGCTATGGTATCGGCCGAACGTGAGGCGGGCACGTCACTAAAAGACGCCGCAAAAAAAGTCTCCGAACAAACGGGTTTTTCCAAAAAACTGCTCTATGATGCATGTGTAAAATAAAACAATAATTAGCAACAGCAAAAGCATCGTTTGTTTGCCAAACGATGCTTTTTATTTACAATTTTGTAATATTTTTCATGTTTCCCTCTTGATTTTTGTAATATTCAATATTATACTGTAAATAGTTGTCGAATTGTTTCGTTCTTTTGCATATTTTATTGAAAATCGTTGGGGGAATTTTCATGAAGCTTAAACCGTTTGAAAACAAGCTATGGCTTGCTTCACCGACAATGCACGGAGAAGAACTCAAATATATGACTGAGGCATATGAAACCAACTGGATGTCCTCTATCGGGGAAAACATAGATGTGATCGAAGAATCAATTGCAGAATATATCGGCTGCGGATACGCCGTTGCTCTTTCCTCCGCGACCACGGCTCTTCACCTCGCCGTGAAGCTTGCCGGAGTACGCCCGGGCGAACATGTGTTTTGCTCCGATCTTACGTTTTCTGCCACGATCAATCCTGTCATTTACGAAGGCGGCATACCGATTCTGATAGACGCCGAGCGTGAAACATGGAATATGGATCCGAAAGCGCTTGAAAAAGCATTTGAGCTGTACCCGGATGTGCGCCTCATCGTAATAGTACATCTGTACGGCACGCCCGGAAAGATGGATGAGATACGCGCGATTGCAGATGCGCACGGAGCAAAAATAATCGAAGATGCAGCCGAATCATTCGGTGCTGTTTACAAGGGCCGTGAAACGGGTACCTTCGGAGAATATAACTGTATAAGCTTCAACGGCAACAAAATCATCACTGGCAGCAGCGGTGGTATGCTTCTTACCGACGATGAAGAGGCAGCACACAAAGCAAGAAAATGGTCAACACAAAGCCGTGAAAATGCCGCGTGGTATCAGCATGAGGAAATCGGCTACAGCTATCGTATGAGTAATGTCATTGCCGGCGTTGTCCGCGGTCAGTTACTGCATATAGAGGAGCATATCGCACTGAAAAAAGCCATTTATGAGCGTTACCGCGAGGGTTTTCGTTCTCTTCCCGTCAGCATGAATCCTTATGACGAGATAAACAGTACGCCGAATTTCTGGCTTAGCTGTATGCTGATAGAAAATCAGGCTATGTGCCGCCAAACAAGGGGCAATACGAATGCCACATTCACCTATGAGCGCGGGAAAAGCTGTCCTACCGAAATACTGGAACGCTTGTCCGTATACAACGCGGAGGGGCGTCCGATCTGGAAGCCGATGCATCTGCAGCCGATATATCATGATAATCCGTTTATCGCATCGGATGGCATGGCAGACGGAGAATTCCCAAGCGTCGGAGCGGATATATTCTC
Organism: Candidatus Alloscillospira sp.; assembly: GCA_045600805.1. Classification (GTDB taxonomy): domain Bacteria; phylum Bacillota; class Clostridia; order Oscillospirales; family Oscillospiraceae; genus Alloscillospira. The sequence continues at coordinate 1,686 of JAZRYQ010000177.1, forward strand.
GCGCGGTCTTTGCCTGCCGAGCGATATCAAGATGACCGCAGAGCAGCAGGATATCGTCATTTCCATTGTCCGCAGTTGTTTTGAATAAGAAAAAGAAAATCTGACCGTCTTTTGTCATAAGGCAAAAGGCGGTCAGTTTGTATAATCGCATCATTTTTATTGCAAACTCAAAGTACTACTTAGTAAACACAAAATCTTCTTCAAAACTATAAACGCGGCCAACATGATATTTTTCGTAGCGCAAATTACTATCAGGAGAAAATTTACCCTGAGCAGCATCGTTTTCCATGAAAGAGAAACCTAAAGCATTTTTGTATTCTTCAAAAGGAAGAGTGATCTCGCCAATCTTCAAATTTCCAAATAGGCAATGGTATATTTCATATGTTTTACCAAATTCCAGCACACCATCCAAAATTCCGGAAGAAAGACTTTTAGAACTGTAGATTTTAATACCGATCAGGTACTGATTTCCTTTTATAAATTTGTAGCCTACATGCATTGATTCCGGAATCGAGTACCAATCTCTGTTTTCATGAGAAAAATTAAAATAGCATGTATCAGCGTTACGAGAAATTACAACTTCTAATTTTTCGCTCTCTCTTAGTATTTTATGATACCGCATAGGCTCACAACTTGTATCAAATGAATGTGAGACTTTTAAGATAGCCGGAACTGAACGAAGCCCTCTTACTCCCAAAATTGACCGTTTATCTTTTCCGCAGCAATCCTTATGATTCTTACCACTGCCGCAAGGACACGGAAGGTTTGCAGGATAACAACTGATCGGTTTACATCCAAAAAATTCAAAAAGTTTAGTGAAGTCTGTTTTTCTTTCCGCTTCGGTTTTTGCACGCGCTTCGGCTTCCCGGCGGGCTCGGCTTTCTGTATTACCACGATAAGAATTATTCGAAGCAGATTCGGATAATTCAATATCTAAACTATTCTCAATATAGGATTTTAAACCATCCAAATTTGAGATAAATTTCTTTTGATCTTCAGGTTTGTTAAAATCAAAGGCAAATTTTTTACTTTTTGAATGTGACCCGGGAATACCCGCTTTTCTTATGTTGTGAAAAAGCTCCTTTTCCATTGAATCAATTATATGAAGCGCTGATAGTGCACCGATAGCATCAGATAATCCGCTTCCGCTTTCAAAATCAATATCCTGCAATTCTTTTCCTTGATTTCCGGAAATCCTGCGAATAAACAGCACTTTTATAACGTCTTCTAAAGCTTTTCTTGCATTGCCTGCAGCATGTTCAAAGTCTTTCCGATGAACATAATCATATGCTTCGCGGATATTTTTTCTCAGTTCGCTATAATCCATTATTTCCCCTCTTTCCATGTTCGATCATGTCTGCCCAATGAAATACTATGGCAAAAACATATGCTTGCAGCTCTGTCTTTCGGGTACAAAATTGTAGATAATATACCATATTTCTTTGCATCTTTCAAGTGGCAGAACGTCTACTCGTCTTTGTTGCTTTATTTTTGTTCAAATTCTTCCTTACAGCAGATTATCTTACAGCGTAAAAAGCAAAAAAGACGATTGCATCTGCAATCGTCAATAATGGAGCGGGCGACGAGGCTCGAACTCGCTACCTCCACCTTGGCAAGGTGGCGCTCTACCAGATGAGCTACGCCCGCGGAACGATGTATATTATAACATCTGATTTCGAATTGTCAACCCTATTTTCAAAAAACTCTGCTCTTTTCGTTTTTTTCGTATGACGGCGCGGGGAGCTCGACAAGGATTATATCATCGCTCACCTTTCGTATGGCATCCCACGGAATGATGATATCGTCCTCATGTCCGAACAGGCCGAGGAATTTCATTCTTCCCGGTATCACGAGTGCCGTTATGCCTCCGTTATCTGCCGAAAACAACACATCACTTATAAATCCGAGTCTCTGTCCGTCCGTAATATTGATTACTTCCTTGCATTTCAGCTCAGCTATTTTAATATTCACGCAATCATCTCCCGCTTCATTATATTCACGCAGAATAAAATGTTGCATTTATTGTGATATTTTTATTGACAAACGCGCTTGTTTGTCATAAAATAAGCAGGTGTCAAGTCAAAAAGCTTTACAGATCGTATGGGAGCGGTTAACATGTCCGACAAGACCTTGCAGATGACGATGCTGTTTGATTTTTTCGGTGATCTTTTGACCGACAAGCAGCGCGAATACTTTGATTTGTATTATAATGAGGATCTGTCATTGTCCGAAATTGCGGACAACGTCGGAATAACACGGCAGGGCGTACATGACACGATAATCAAAGCCGAGGCCGCACTTTCGGAATACGAGCGGAAAACCGGTATCGTCGCAAGGTTTTCTCAGCGAAATGCCGATATCGAAAACGCCGAAGCTATCGCCCGAAGGCTCGCGGTTTGCCCCGCGGATGAGCGCAGGCAGCTCACAGACGATTTGATAAGAACACTTGAAGCATTGAAAGGTTAGGTACGTTATGGCATTTGACAGCTTGTCTGAAAAACTGAATAACGTGTTCAAAAAGCTCCGCGGCAAAGGCAGACTGAACGAAGCGGATATCAAAGAAGCAATGCGGGAGGTGCGCCTTGCGCTTTTGGAAGCCGACGTAAGCTACAAGGTCGTCAAGGATTTCATTAAAACAGTGAGTGAGCGTGCTGTCGGCAGAGACGTGCTTGAAAGTCTCACACCCGCGCAGATGGTCATCAAGATCGTCAATGAAGAGCTTACAAAGCTCATGGGCTCACAAAATGCAAAGATCAATATTTCTCCGAATCCTCCGACGGTGGTCATGCTCGTTGGTCTTCAGGGCGCCGGTAAAACGACGAACGGGGCAAAGCTCGCCGCATATCTGCGAAAAACCATGAGCCGCAGACCGCTTTTGGTTGCCTGCGATATTTACCGTCCTGCTGCTATCAAGCAGCTTGAAACAGTCGGCGCGCAGCTTGATATCCCCGTATTCCAGATGGGTACGGAAAATCCCGTCAATATCGCAAAGGCGGCAGTCGAGCACGCGAAAAAACACGGAAACGATATCGTTTTTCTCGACACGGCTGGTCGTCTTCACATTGACGACACACTCATGGATGAGCTTAAAAACATAAAAGCCGCCGTAAAACCCGATGAGATCATGCTCGTTGTCGATGCAATGACCGGTCAGGATGCCGTTAACGCCGCAACAGCGTTCAACGACGCGCTTGATATTGACGGTATCATGCTCACAAAGCTCGACGGTGACGCGCGCGGCGGCGCGGCGCTTTCGATCAAAGCCGTAACAGGCAAGCCCGTCAAGTTTGCGGGTATCGGCGAAAAGCTCGACCAAATCGAGGTCTTTCATCCCGACAGAATGGCGTCGCGTATTCTCGGCATGGGCGATATGCTCACGCTTATTGAAAAAGCGGAGGCAAGCTTTGACGAGAAAAAAGCCAGGGAAATGGCAGAAAAGCTCAAAAAGAATAAATTCACGCTCTCCGATTACCTGGACCAGCTCGTTCAGCTCAAATCCATGGGAAATCTCTCCGACATCGCGGGCATGATCCCGGGTGTTGACGCAAAAGCGCTGTCCGGCGCTCAGCTTGACGACAAGGCGCTTATCAGAACGGAAGCGATCATCCTGTCCATGACGCCGTATGAGCGCGAAAACCCGAGCTGTCTCAACAACAGCCGCAAAAAGAGAATTGCCGCCGGCTGCGGCATGAGCGTTGTGGATATAAACAGACTTTTAAAGCAGTATGAAATGACGCAGCAGCTTACAAAGCAGATGTCCAAAGGCAAGCTTCCCGCCATGCTCGGCGGAAAGCGCGGTAAAAAAGGCTTCTTCGGCTTTTAATCAAGACCAGTTAAACGCAAAATTTGCTTTACTGATATAAAATTGAAAACACTTAAATAAATGGAGGAAACAAAAATGGTTAAAATCAGACTTCGCAGAATGGGCGCAAAAAAGAATCCTTATTACAGAGTAGTTGTTGCTGACTCTCTTGCACCGCGTGACGGCAGATGCATCGAAGAAATCGGCACATACAATCCCCTTGCCAATCCTTCCGAGGTTAAGATCGACACGGAACGCGCTCTGTATTGGATCAAGAACGGCGCACAGCCCACAGATACAGTAAAAGCTCTTCTCAAGAAACTCGGCGCTCTTTAATAGAGGGCGTTTATTATGAAAGAACTCTTGCTTTACATTGCGAGAAACCTTGTCGATAATCCCGATGAAGTTGTCGTAAACGAAATCGAAAAAGAGGATGAAACGGTTTACGAGCTCCATGTTGCCCCCGGGGATATGGGCAAAGTCATAGGACGTCAGGGAAAGATCGCAAAAGAAATTCGTGTGCTCATGCGCTCGGTTGCACAGAAACAGGGCAAGCACATAAGTGTGGATATTGTAGACTGATGAAAAAACAGTTTCTTGAAGCCGGCGAGATCGTCAACACGCATGGAGTCCGCGGAGAGGTGAAAATCCTCCCGTGGGCAAACAGTGCTGACTTTCTTAAAGGCTTTAAAACTATTTATATCGAGGAAAAGCCTTATGCCGTCACATCTCTGAGAGTGCATAAGGGATGTGCTGTCGCCAAGCTTTCCGGTGTTGACAGTATGGATGACGCGGAGGCTTTACGCTCCAAAATCGTGTTTATTGACCGTGATGACGCAAAGCTTTCGGACGGCGAATATTTTTTGCAGGATGTTATCGGTTTACAGGCAATAAATTATGAAACGGGCGAAACACTCGGCACGGTGAGCGATATTATCGAGCTTCCGTCCGGCAATGTTTACGTAATAAACGGAGAGCGTGAAATACTCGTCCCCGTTGTAGATGAATTTATTAAGGAAACTGATTTTGACGGCGGTACGATCAAAATCAGATTGATAGAGGGATTATAATGCGCATTGATATCATGACGCTCTTTCCCGATACCGTCGGAGATATGATGAACGAGAGTATTCTCGGGCGGGCGCAGGAGCGTGGCTATATTCGCATAGAGTGCCATCAGATAAGAGATTACACCACGAATAAGCAGAATCAGGTCGATGATTATCCGTACGGCGGCGGGCGCGGCTGCGTGATGCAGGCTCAGCCGCTGCACGATTGCTGGAAAGCGATCTGTGACGATGCGGGAGAGCGTATTCACACGATATATATGTCCCCGTGCGGAAAGGTTTTCTGTCAGGAGGATGCAAAGCGCCTCAAAAACGATTATGAGCGGCTGATACTTGTCTGCGGTCATTATGAGGGCGTTGACCAGCGTTTCATCGACGAATGTGTCGATGAGGAAATATCTATCGGTGATTTTGTGCTGACGGGCGGCGAGATTCCGGCTATGGCAGTTTCCGACGCCGTTTGCAGACTTGTTCCCGGTGTACTTCCCGACGAGGAATGTTACGTCAATGAAAGCCATTGGGACGGACTTCTGGAATACCCGCAGTATTCGCGCCCGGAGGTGTGGAACGGCCGCAGTGTCCCGCCTGTTCTCTTGTCAGGTCACCACGCAAACATCGAAAAATGGCGCAGAAAACAGTCCCTTATCAGGACAAAGCTACGCCGGCCGGATATGTTTGAAAAGCTCGATCTGTCCTCCAAGCAGGACAAAAAGCTATTAAAAGAAATTGAAGAAGAAACAAGCGCCACGGAGTAAAATATCG
>JAZRYQ010000178.1:0-11144 GCA_045600805.1 Candidatus Alloscillospira sp.
GGACTTCCCCCACGATTAAATTCTATCTTTCGCTCGGACCTGCGTCCTCGTCCGAGAAAATCAGGTCAACAATATCGCCGCTGCATGAGTAATAAAAATCTTTCATTAACGCATCTCCTTTTTGCAATATAAACCATTATATGCAAAAGGAGCGTTTTTATTTCATGAAATATAGTTCAGCAGCAAAACACTGATAAAATTGATCGACGCATGAGCAAGGATCGAACACCATATATTCCCGGAACGCTCATAAGCTTTACATAATATCAACCCTGCCGGAACATACTGGAGCAGATTCAGCCATAGGTGCCAATCATAGGCAAACAGGAAATACTGCCATAAATGATAAAACGAAAACAGAGCGATCGTTAAGATATAAGCGAGGAGCCTGTTCTTTTTCCGGATGCTGCCGAAAATCGCGCCTCTGAAAAGACATTCCTCAAGGATCGGCGCGAGCAGAACGGATGTTACCTTCATCGCGCTTGATGCTATCATGGAAACGACTGCGTCGTTGTTCGGATTTGTTATTTCCGACAAATCACCGCTTGCAAGCGCAAAAACGGCAATGATAATGGCAACGCCTATGCTCAGGACATAATTTGTTCCGACGCCCTGCAGCGGGATCTTTATAAAATCAAAGCCCAAGTCAAAAATGCCGATGAATGACTGTTTCAAAAATTTGTAAAGAAATATAATGCAAAAGAGAAATCCGAGAAAATACATCAGCAGGTTAATAAGCTCGCTGTATTCTTCGATTTTCGGAGCATAAAAACCGATGATCTGAAAAAGCAGCGGAAAAAATACGGCGTGAATAACAAGATAAATTATGCCGAGTACAGTTTCCCGTTTTGTCATTGCTATTGTCGTTCTGCTATTCATCGGATACCTTCTTCTTCAGCGAATAAAGGAGGTTGAGCGCTTCTATCGGCGTGAGTGTATTCAAATCGGTTGCACGCAGCGTTTCCGAGATCTCGTTTTCCGCAACATCTCCGAGCGATATCTGGTCATCCTCTGCCATTATTTCCTCAGACGGACGCGCAGCGGGATGTGCATTTTCCCGTTCAAGCTGTGCAAGCACGGCCTTTGCTCTGCGTATGACCGTATCGGGAACACCGGCAAGCCCGGCAACCTCTATTCCGTAGCTGTCGTCTGCGCCGCCGGGGATGATTTTTCTCAGGAAAATAATATCCTTGCCGCGCTTTTTTGCGGTTATGCTGTAATTCTTGATCCCGAGTCCCGTATCTTCCATTTCGGTCAATTCATGATAATGCGTTGCAAAAAGCGTCTTTGCGCCGAGCGTTTTCCTGTCAGCACAGTATTCAAGCACAGCGCGCGCTATTGACATGCCGTCATAAGTGGATGTGCCGCGCCCGATCTCGTCGAGAATAAGCAGACTTTTCTGCGTCGCATTCTCTAAAATTTCCGCGACTTCCGTCATTTCGACCATAAATGTCGAAAGTCCGGAAGCGAGGTCATCCGATGCGCCGATCCTTGTGAACACGCGGTCTACAATTCCGATCCGCGCGCTCTTCGCGGGGACAAAGGAGCCCATCTGCGCCATGAGCACAATGAGCGCCGTCTGACGCATATAAGTGGATTTACCAGCCATATTCGGGCCTGTGATTATCGCCGTCCTGTCTGTTGTCAGATTGAGATAGGTGTCATTCGGAACAAAAAGCATATCTTTCTGCATGACCTCGACAACGGGATGCCTGCCGGATTTTATGTCAACCGTTCCGGAAAGATCAATTTCCGGCATACAGTAATTGTTTGCAGCGGCAGTCTCGGCAAAGGAATATATCGCGTCAAGCGCTGCGATTTTTGACGCCGTATCCTGTATGCGTTCAACAGAGGCGGATATACGCTCACGCAGCTCACAGAAAAGGCGGTATTCAAGCTCGGCAAGGCCGTCTTTTGCGCCGGTGAGCTCGATTTCGAGCTCTTTCAGCTCCTCGGTAATAAATCTTTCACCGTTTACAAGCGTCTGTTTGCGGATATAATCATCAGGTACATCCTCGGACATGCTGCGCGGTATTTCAATATAGTATCCGAAAACCTTGTTGTAGCCGATTTTGAGCTTTTTGCCGGTGCGCTCTTTTTCACGCGCCTCGATAGCGGCAAGCGCGTCGGTGCTGTTGTTTAAAAGTCCGCGAAGATAGTCCACTCTTTCATTGAAGCCTGCGCGTATAAAGCCGCCCTCTCTGATCGAAAACGGCGGGTCATCGCATATCGTTTCCCCTATCATGGCACAGATATCCTCCAGCATATCCATGTGCTTGATTTCGGATAAAAGCTGAGAGGATTTCTGCGAAAGAAGGTGTACAAGCTCCGGAACATGGCATAAAGACAGATACATGGCGCGCATATCTTTTCCGCCGGCGGTGCCGTATACGATTTTCCCGATCAGTCTTTCGATATCACCAATTTTGCGCAGGGAATCGGAAAGCTCACCGCGGCAGAGACTGTCCGAATATAGCTCGTTTACGGCGTTTAGGCGTCTGCCGATCTGCGTGGGAGACAGAAGCGGGTGCAGCACCCAGGAACGGATAAGACGTCTGCCCATGGCTGTCCGCGTTTTATCCATCGTCCAGAGAAGACTTCCCTTTTTTTCAAATGTCCGCATTGACGAAACAAGCTCAAGGCTCCGCACGGTCTGCACATCGAGCTCCATAAAAACGCCGCCGGTGTTGATACGGAGTGAATTGATGTGAGACAGGTCTGTTTTCTGCGTATTGTCCATGTACGCAAGCAGGCTGCCAACGGCAAGCAGACCGGAATTTGTAAGCTCATGCTTGTTTTTAAACTGTTTGTCAATGAGCTCTGCGCAGTGGGCGTGTTCAAAAAGCTCGTCCGTCGTCTGTGTTAAGCAGCGCATTTTGTTTTTGAGAAAATCGGTAAGCTCCCTGACGGCGCCGGCGCTTCCGTTGAGCACAGCCTCAGCCGGCTGATAAGTGCTTATTTCGTTCATGATGTGAGAAAAATCCTGATTCGGAAATTCCGTTACGGATATTTCGCCGGTCGAAAGCTCTGCAAAGCTGACGGAGGATTCCCCGTCGGCAAGACAGATCGAGCAGAGATAATTGGATTTTCCTTCGTCAAGCATCGAGGTTTCTATCAGCGTTCCCGGCGTTACGATGCGGACGATGTCACGGTCAACAAGACCTTTCGCCGTGGCGGGGTCTTCAAGCTGTTCGCAGATAGCCACCTTGTAGCCTTTCGCGATAAGGCGTGCAATATATGCCTCCGAGGAATGGTATGGGATGCCGCACATCGGAACACGGTCTTCTTTTACATCTTTTGATCTGTCACGTGTTGTGAGGACAAGGTCAAGCTCCTGCGAGGCTGTTTTTGCATCCTCGCCGAACATCTCGTAAAAGTCCCCGAGCCTGAAAAACAGGATCGCGTCACGGTTATTGGCTTTTATTTCATAGTATTGCTTCATCATGGGTGTAAGCTCTTCCACGATGTTCACTCCTTCTGAACGGCATTTTTTGTATTATATCATGCTTTTATAGTGTATTCAAGAAAGAAAAAACTTTACAGAAGAATGCAATTCATATATAATAAATAGAACTGATTAAGAAAGTGCGGTTTTTAAAATGGATACTATATTTGAAAATTGTTAAAATCGTCATCGGGTTTGGAGATCAATAAAACTGATTAGGAAAGTGCGGTTATTTACATGATTGTTGAATTTGAAGATTATAAAGTAAAAATAAACGGATTAAAACCCACGCTGAAAACCCTGAGCTCGGCTTTGAAGCTTGAAGCCACCAAGGACGAGATCGCGGCATTGGAAGCGGAATCGGGAAAAGAAGATTTCTGGTCGGATCTTGAAAATTCGCAAAAGGTGCTCCAGCGCATAAAGCAGCTTAAAAATAAGTGTGAAAGATTCAATAAGCTGGAAGGACGCTGGGAGGATCTGCTGACGCTCTGCCAGATGGCAATCGAAGAAAACGATGGATCGCTGCTGCCTGAGCTTGAAGAGGAATATGCCTCATTTGAAAAAGCGCTTGAAGAAATGCGGCTTTCAACGCTCCTTTCCGGAGAATATGACGGCTGCAACGCGATATTGAACTTCCACGCAGGCGCCGGCGGAACAGAGGCGCAGGACTGGACACAGATGCTTTACCGTATGTACACGCGCTGGGCGGAACGCCACGGCATGAAGTATAAGCTTCTTGACTATCTTGACGGAGAAGAAGCGGGCGTAAAATCCGCGTCAATAGCCATCGAGGGTGAGAACGCTTACGGTTATCTGAAAAGTGAAAGCGGAATTCACCGCCTTGTGCGCGTTTCTCCGTTTGACGCTTCGGGAAGACGCCATACGTCCTTTGCGGCCGTCGAGGTCATGCCGGAAATATCCGACGATGTCGAAATCGAAATCCGTCCGGAGGATTTAAAGGTCGATACATACCGTTCGTCGGGCGCGGGCGGTCAGCATGTTAACAAAACCGAGTCCGCCATACGCATAACCCATATCCCGACAGGCGTTATCGTCGCTTGTCAGACAGAGCGAAGCCAGCATCAGAACAGAGAATACGCCATGCGTATGCTCCGCTCAAAGCTTGTTGAAATAAAAGAGCGCGAGCATCTTGACAAAATCGAGGATATCAAGGGCGAACAAATGAAGATCGAATGGGGCAGTCAGATACGCTCTTACGTTTTCATGCCGTATACGCTTGCGAAAGACCATCGCACAAATTTTGAAAGCGGCAATACCCACGCCGTCATGGACGGCGACCTCGACGGCTTCATAAACGCATATCTTTCCATGAAAGCCGGAGAAGAAAAAAACAAGTAAAAAATCAGTCAGCGGCAGGTATCTGCCGCTGAAATCGTCGACAAAGTCCAGAGGACTTTGCCGACGAAAAAACTCGCGCTCCATCGCATCGGGCTTCGCCCTCTTTGGTCGGCGCGAGGGCAAGCAAAGCTTGCCTCAGGGTGTTTTTGCGGCGGCAAAGCTGCCCCAAAAACAGATTCGCTTATATTACTCCGCTTCGCGGAGTAACTCTGTGAGACTTTGTCTACAGTCTGAGCGGCAGGTATCTGTCGCTGAATTTACAAGAAGGCGAGTAAATGACAAGCAAAGAAGAGCTTTTTGAGCTTCCGGCGAAAAAAGCGATCGTAAAATTCGTTCTCCCCTGCGTACTGACACAGCTTATCACGATCATATACGGCATGGCGGACACATTCTTTGTCGGGCGTCTCGGTGACCCGTTACAGGTCGCGGCACTTTCGCTCAGTTTTCCGCTTACCATGGTGTTCACCGCGATTTCCAACCTGTTCGGCATCGGCGCAAATTCCAACATCGCGCGGCTTTTGGGCAAAAGGCAGCCGGAGGAGGCAAAGTATGTCTCCTCGTTTGCATTTTGGTATTCCTTGTGCGTCGGCGTGATCATATCCGTCATACTGCTGATTTTCAACAAACCGATGCTGCTTCTTGTCGGTTCGAGCGTGAACACATATCCGTATACGTTCGGATATGTAAAATGGGTGGTCATTATCGGGTGTATTCCGTCGGTGGGAAGCATGGTGCTGTCAAACCTTCTGCGCTCGGAGGGAATGGCAAAATCCGCAAGCAATGCGCTGATGGCGGGCGGCATCCTGAATATTTTTCTCGACCCGCTTTTCATTTTTGCGTTCAAGCTCGGCTCTGAGGGTGCGGGGATCGCGACATTTTTATCCCATGTGTTTTCATTTGTATATATGCTGCTTGTGCTGCGCAAGACAAAAGCTTCGACCGTCCTGTCCCTTGCTCCGAAATACGCACAAATACCGCTCAAAAAAGCGGGAGAGATCCTTATTATCGGTATGCCGGCGTTTTTGTCGATCATTCTCGGCTGCTGCGCAAATTTCATACTCAATCATTACATGACGGGTTACGGAGATATAAACACAGCCGCGTTCGGGATCGTGCAGAAGGTCGGCAATTTCACGACGACAACGGCCGTCGGCGTTGCAAGCGGCTTTATGCCGCTGCTCGGATATCACTTTGCGGCAAAAAATGTGTCAAAATTCCGCGAATACTCCCGCATAGCATTTATTATGCTCGGAATATTCACGGCTGCGTGTCTTTTGATATATGAGATTTTTGCGCCGTATATAATTGGCGCGTTCATAAAAAACGAAGAGACAATAAAGCTCGGCACAAAATTCCTGCACCGATGGATGATAAGCTGCCCCGGCATGTGCTTTTCGCAGCTTTTCAACGGGATGTTCCAGGCCGTCGGCTGCTGGAAGCACTCAACGCTCATGTCCTTTACGCGACAGGGGATCGTGTTTATCCCGATGCTTTTGATTCTAAACAAACTCATCGGCATGTACGGTCTTGTTTTCGCGGAGCCGATTTCCGACACGGTCGCGCTCATCATCGGCTTTTTCCTGTACGCGAATATTGTAAAGAAAAAGCTCGGGGAGCTTACTTAAAAAATTTTTGCGGGCAAAGTCCACCGGACTTTGCCCGCGATTTAATATCAGTCTTCAAATCTTGCGTAGCCTGCGACCATAATGGGGTCAAAGCCTTTGCCCATGATGCAGCCGGCTGTCATGCAGCGTTCATAATCCTCCAAAAGAACGACGCGCTGTGTAAAGAACGGAGCGCATGTGTTTTTCAGAACACCGCTTGTTGCATAGACGAAATAGAAGGTATCTCTGAGCTTTATGGCGATGTATTTGTTGTCCGCTTTCTTTTCATCGCGCGGCGCCCATGAGGTACGGACTGTATCATTGGAGATAAACTCCTGCGTGATGTAACGATTGCAGCCGAATACCCAGCTTACCTTTGTTTCGACCATATCATCGGTGGTAAAGGACGGCATTACCTGCCCGCTTCCCTTGATAACACCGGGAATGAGATCGTCATTATCAAAGATAACGACCTGATTGTTCATAAGATCAAACGCAACTGCCTTGAAGCCGAAGCGGACAAAGTACATTTCTTTTTCCAGCTTTTCGCTTTCATAGTCACATTTTTCGCCGTTTACTTCGGCAAACTGCTTGTCTGTGAATTTGAAGGTATACTCTTTGAGTGATGTGGTCACGGTAAATTCTCTGCCGACAAATTCATAGTTGTGGGGGAAACGATACTGCGCGATGCCGTGTTTCTCTGCATTGTTTGCAAGGCTCGGCATATAAGCGCCGTTTTCATCAAAAATAATTCTCATGTTGTTATCCCCTTTCATCAGACTGTGTAAGCGTTTTCGGCGTACAGAACTTCGTCGGGTATCTTTACGGGGTTACCGAAAGCGCCGAACAGACAGCGGCAGGGGCCGACCTTGCCGCCGAACATCGCGTGACCGAAGGTACGGCCGACATGCATCATGCGGTCATAATTCTGCAGGAAGATCATGTTGTTGCTGCGGAACGGGCTTTCGGGGCCGCCTTTGATAACGCGCTCCATAAGCTCCTCCGTGAGGCAGTATATGTACATGTTCTCTTTGATCTTGACATAACGGCTGACATCGTCATGCGACGGAAGATGCTCAAACGGGCCGCCGAGAGCCTGTACGGCAAAGCTGTCATCGGGCCATGTGAGTGTGTAATAATCAGCGGAGTAGTAATTGTGATGCGTCCACATGATGTAGTTCCAGTGCCACTGAACGCGCGTACCGATCATATCGGAAGTGAAGCAGTGACGCTTGAACGGGAGCTCTTTGCCTTCGACTTTGATAGCGCCGAAATCCCAATCCGTTTTGACAAGATAAGGCAGACGCTCATTGTAGCCGATGTAGCAGATCGCTCTTGTTACGAGGCGCTGCTCAAGGTCGATAACGAAAAAGTGGTTTGTTGCGTGATCTGTACCGATCGTGTCCACCAGATCGTAGTCAAGCAGATATGTCGTGTCGTCACCTTTAAGGCACTCGTATTTTGCCTCTTTGAGTTCTTCGCCGACTTTTGCATAGGTCAGTGTGTCTTCTCCGGTGATATGAAGCTCAAAGTCATATCCGCCGTCAAAAACGAAGTAGAAATCCTCGCCTTTCAGCTCGGAATTGTGTGGCTGTGTGAACTGACCGATCGCATAGTCACGTCGCGGGTAGTTTTTCAGATTCAAAATTGCTCATCTCCTAATTAAACTTGTTTTCCTGTTTTTATAATATCTATGGATTAACCATTAAATATTCATCAATAATTCCAGACTTCGCCTTCGTCAAGGCCCCAAATATCGAAAAGGGTGTTGTAAAAAGGCGGATGCGGGAAGTCAAGCTCGATTTCAAGCATTCTATCACCGAACGGCATGAATTTCTGCGCGGCTTCAACGGAATTCATGAATTCCTCCATGCGTGCGCCGGGAACCGTGAGGATGATTTCGTCATCGCGTGCGCGTGCTCTTTCTCTGTCACCGGGGTCGGGAAGCGTGATGCGGTATTCGTTTTCCGTAAAGGACGGCACTGTGCAGTAAATGCAGGAATCAATACCGTCAAATACGCTTGTGATGTAATTTCCGGTCGCGCTCTTTACGCATCTTACAAGGTGGTTGACTTTGGCGACCTCTGCATAGATGCACACGACATCGGGAACGAACTTTGCGCTCTTTAAAGGAGCAACGACGAAGGCTTCGTATTTGCCGAGCGGCAGATGCGGGAAGTTTTTGAAAAATTCCGCCGCCTGCTTGAGGTCGGGAATGCTGATATATTTGATAACCTCGTCAAACTGCGGCTGACCGGGGACACATTCCACATTGCCGAAGCCGATAAGCGGATTCCAGCACCAGTGATCTTCCGTTGTCATACCGATCGCCGTACCCTTCATTCTCGCATAGGAGAACGCCTGGCAGACAGCCATATGCTTACCGAGGTCTTTTTTGGGGAATACAACACCTTCGGGAACGTCCGAAACATGCTCAAACCATTTTATTGCGATCGGATAGCTGCGAAGCTTCATGGAATCTTCCAGCCATTTGCCGTACTCATTATATTTTGCGATTTCCATACAAATTCTCCTTATACACTCATGTTGTAAGCGCGCATACCGCCGCTCATGTTTTTGACTTTGTAACCGTGTGCCTTTAAGAACAGGCAGGAATTATAGGCCCTGTAACCGACGCCGCAGTAAACAACATATGATTTTGTGATGTCAAGCTCATTGTAACGCGCTCTGAGCTCGTCAATGGGGATGAGAACGGCACCGTCAATGTGGCCTTCGTCATATTCCTCCTGTGAACGCACATCGAGGATAACGTCGCCGGCTTCCTTGCAGGCGGGGATATCCGACGGAAGAACATAGTCAAGCTCGCCGCGGATCATATTTGCCGCGATCATGCCGCCTAAAATGACGGGGTCTTTCGCCGAGGAATACGGCGGAGCGTATGCAAGGTCGAGATTTTCAAGGTCAAATACGGTAAGACCGGAATAAATCGCCGTTGAAAGCACGTCGATCCGCTTGTCGATACCCTTGCGGCCGATGCCCTGTGCGCCGAGAAGTCTGCCGGACTGTTTTTCGACCGTGAGCTTCAGCACCATCGGCATGGCGTCGGGATAATACGTTGCGTTTGAGAAACCGGGAACATATACGGATTCAAAATCGTATCCGCCGAGGGTGGCTTCGCGCGTGTTAAGACCAGTTCTTGCAGCGGTAAGCTCACCGATTTTGATGATCGCCGTGCCGAGAACGCCCTTAAACAGAAGCTTTCCGCCGGCGGCACAGGCGCCTGCCGCTCTTCCCTGCTTGTTTGCGCTTCCGGCAAGGGGAATACGGACTTTTTTGCCGGTCACGAGGTTGAGAGCTTCGACCATATCGCCGGCCGCGTATATATCAGGGTCGCTTGTCCGCATCGTAGCATCGACCCAGACGCCGCCCGTTTCACCGATTTTAATACCCGCTTTTTTTGCAAGCTCAACAGACGAGCGGACGCCCGCCGCCATGATGACCATATCACACGGGATATGTGTTCCGTCTTCCAGCGTCACGCCGTCTGCTTTGTCTGCACCGGTGATTTCGGAAACAGATGCACCCGTGAGAACACGGATACCCATTTCTTCAAAATGAGAAATGAGAGCATCGGAAAATTCCGCGTCCATATTGCTCATAATCTGCGGAAGTCTCTCAATAACAGTGACTTTGACGCCCTTTGCGTTGAGGTTTTCCGCCGCTTCCAGACCGATAAAGCCGCCGCCGACAACAACGGCGGAATTTGTATCGGCTTCAAGACGGCTGACGATCATGTCAGCATCGGGAACGGTGAAAACATTGTAAACACCGTTTGTTTTTATGCCTGCTATCGGAGGGACGATCGGTGTTCCGCCGGTAGCGAGAATGAGCTTATCATAGCTTTCCCGGTATTCCCCGTCTTTTGTTTTAACGGTGACGGTTTTGCCCGCGGCATCTACATCAATGACTTCGCTGTTGATGCGGACATCAATGTTGAATCTGTCCTTGAACATTTCAGGCGTTACGAGGAGAAGCTCATCTCTGTCTTCTATCACGCCGCCGATGTAATACGGCAGACCGCAGTTTGCAAAAGAAACATAATTGCCTCTTTCAAATAAAATGATTTCGGCAGTTTCATTTGTGCGGCGCGCTTTTGTGGCGGCAGACGCACCGGCGGCAACGCCGCCTACAACAACAATTTTCATGACAGTTCCCCTCCGACTCAGTCTTCAAGGAGCATTTCCGCGATCAGTCTTGTCGCCTTTTCAACGACAAGCGCGCATTTTTCATTGTGGTCTTCGATTTTCCAGTATTCCTCGCAGTCTGCGGGCTCCGTGAAAATAAATGAACGGCCGAAAACCTTTTTCTGGAATTCGGGGCACATCGTAGTACCCATTTCCTTTATGTATCTGTCACGGAATTCCATGAATTTCGCGGCATTTTTGTCCTGAAGCTCGGGATTTTTCAGTTCATCCTCAAGAGGAACATTGTATTTAAGGCCGATCGCCAGAAGACCGCAGGTATAAGTACCGCAGGAGCCGCTGCTGGCGCCTGCGCCGCCGCAGAGGTTCATGGATGCTCTGATGAGGTCATCCGGAATGAAATCAAAATATGCTTTAAGGCCTAAAAGAGTGCTTCTGGAGCAAACGTCGTCACGAATCTGTGCTTCACGTGCGGTCTTGCCGCAAAGGTCAATAATTTCTTGCTTTGTCACAGTAAAACCTCCAAAAAATATATTATTATAATAAATGATTATCATACTGATTTTACCATAT
>JAZRYQ010000179.1:0-5021 GCA_045600805.1 Candidatus Alloscillospira sp.
TTCTTCCATCGGTAAATATACTGTCGGTTCGTATGGTAGCGTATCGCTGCTTTTGTGACTCCATATTTCTCCGAATACAAAATTAGGGATTGCCTATACCGGGCGGTTTGTGTTATCTTATCCATAGCGAATAGGTGACCTGCCTTTCGGTTTTGTCTCGACAACTCAACCTTACTACAGGTCTTTCCTATTCGCTATCCTTTTTTCACTTCCTGTCACACATCATTGTAAACCCTACAGGTCACCGGATTTCTTTTGAAATTCGGTGCTTGACTGATTTGAGTGAAATATGTTAAAATAAGTTATAATTTTGTAATTATATTTAAAAATTGGAGAGGGTAAAATGCAGAATCAGAGTGTACTAAGAAGCACAGGCAATGATAATGATGAGCCGATCATTGAGCTGCTTCCGCTTGTCAAAGCGCTTTTTCGGCGTATCGGACTGATCATCGTTATCACCCTGCTTTTCGGAGCGGCGGCATTTATATTTACGCATATGTTTGTTACCCCGACATACAGAACGGATTTTACGGCTTATGTAAACAATCATCAGGCAACCGACAAATATTCGTATGTGACAAGCTCCGATCTCAGCGCGGCAAAATCGCTTGCAAAGACATATGCTGAAATAATCAGAAGCAGACATGTCCTTACCGAGGCGGGGGAAAAAACCAAGCTGGATTATTCTTATGAAGAGCTCAAAAAAATGGTAAGCGTAAAAACAAGCGATAATTCCGAAATAATCATGATCTATGTCGCGTCGCCTTCGCCGGAAGAGGCGTGCGCGCTTGCCGAAAGCATCGCGAGCGTATCACAGAAGAGAATTTCCGCGATCATTGAAAGCAGCTCCATGCAGATCGTGGACGAGCCGTATGTGCCCGATATGATTTTTGAGCCGAACTATTTAAAAAATACCGTCATCGGGGCATTCATCGGATTTGTGTTCATAATCTTCGTTTTATCCGTGAAAATACTGACGGACAACAGGATAAAATCCGACGAGGAGCTTGAAAGCCGATACGGAATACCGGTCATCGGCATCATACCGGATTATGAGAGCGCGTCAAAAGCAAGCGCATACGGTTACGGATACGGCAGAAAGGGAGGCAAGTGATATGGCAAAATCAGTACAGTCACAGAATAAAGCGCCGCAGCCTGCTCCGAAAAAATCACTTGTGCTTAACGAGTCTTCTCCGTTTGCCTTGAAAGAGGCTTATAAAACACTGCGGACGAATATCCTGTTTTCCGTGCCCGGAGGAGAGCATAAGGTAATTGCGTTTACAAGCGGCGAATCCGGAGACGGAAAAACGGTGAGTACCATAAACCTTGCCATTTCCTTTGCCCAAATCGGAAAACGTGTGCTGCTTATGGAATGTGATCTCCGGCTCCCGACGATCGGAAGAAAGCTCGGGATCAAGTCTGTTCCGGGGCTTACGAACTTACTAATCGGAGAAGTGTCTGCCGCGCAGGTGATACAGACCGTGCGGGGAATCGATGTTATCCCCTCCGGCAGTCTGCCGAAGGATCCTACCGGCCTTTTGGAATCAAAGCATATTATGTCGCTTGTTGAGAAGCTCAAAGAGTATTATGATTATGTCATCATTGATACGCCGCCGGTCACGCAGGTCGCCGATGCGCTCATTCTGTCAAAGCTGACAGACGGATTTGTTATTGTTGTTCATCATAACGCAAGCAAGAAAAAGGATATTAACACCGTTATCTCGCAGCTCGGCATTGCAAACGCGAATATAATCGGATTTTTGTATAACGCCGCGCCGATAGAAGGAAAGAAATATTATAAGGGTTATGGCCATGGTGAAAAACGCTGACGAAATCATACTGTGCGATATGCACAGCCACATTCTTCCGGGCATAGACGACGGCTGCAAATCTGCGGATGAGGCGCTGTCTGTGCTGAGAATGTGTGCAAAGCAAAATATAAAAAAAGTTTTCATGACGCCGCATTATTATTCGGATATGCCGGTAAATGAGTTTATCATCAAAAGACAGCGGGCTTATTCGGCCATAAAGCCGTTTTTGACGGACGGTATGCCGAAAATCATGCTCGGAGCCGAAGTCGCTTACAGACGCGATCTGACAGCTCGTGAGGGAATTGAAAAGCTGACGCTCGGCGGAACAAATTATATCCTCCTTGAAATGCCGTTTGAAAAATGGCAGGATTCGGCCGTAAACGATTTGAGGACCATGAAAAATTCGCTCGGACTCGAGCCGGTGATTGCGCATATTGAGCGATATTACGCCGAGCAGCCCGCCAAGACGATCAATGCGCTTTTGGATATCGGCGTGCATTTTCAGATGAATGCCGAATACATTATCGGCAGATCGACCGGGAGAAAAGCAAAAAAGCTGATAAAACGCGGCTATATTGATTTGCTCGGCTCGGATTGCCACGGGATCATAAACCGCGTGCAGAATCTCGGTGTTGCGGCACAGGTTTTAGCGGAAACAAAAATGGCCGGGGAGCTTGCGGATTTCTGCGGGCTTGCAAACATGATTTTTGACAGCTCAAAAGAAATGAATATCGTAAAACTAAAACGTCCCCGGCGCGATTGAACGCCGAGGACATTTCTTATATCTGTTTTTCCTTTATGCGCATTGCTTCATACAGCTTTGCGTAATGGCCGCAGAGCGCCATAAGCTCGTCGTGCGTGCCCTGCTCGACGATTTTGCCTTTGTCAACGACGATGATGAGGTCAGCGCGGCGGATCGTGGAAAGTCTGTGCGCTATGATAAACGATGTCCTGCCCGACAGAATGTTCGATATCGCATTCTGGATAAGCTGCTCCGTTTGGGTGTCAATGCTGCTTGTCGCTTCGTCGAGAACAAATAAAGGCGGGTCTGCTATGACGGCACGGGCAAATGAAATGAGCTGCTTTTCACCGGTCGAAAGCCTGTCTCCGCCTTCACCGACATATGTGTCATAGCCGTCCGGCATACGCTCGGCGACCGTATCGGCGCAGGCAATGTGTGCCGCGGCTTTTATTTCTTCCTCGGTTGCTTCCAGTCTTCCGTACCGTATGTTGTCGGCAATGCTGCCGGAGAACAGATGCGGGTCTTGCAGTACATAGCCGAGGTTTGAGTGAAGCCACAGGCAGGAGCGCTCTTTCACGTCGATTCCGTCAATGAGTACCTGCCCGCTCGTCGGCTCATAAAAGCGGCAGGCGAGGTTGACAAGCGTTGATTTTCCGGCGCCTGTCTCACCGACGATCGCGACCGTTGTCCCCGCAGGAATTTTGAGATCAAAGTTTTCAAGAACGTATTCTTCTCCGTCAGGATATTTGAAGCTCACGTTTTTAAACTCTATGTCTCCGCGGAGCTTTTCCCAGTTTTCGCGTTTCGCCTCAAAGCAGTCACCGTATTTTTCGATAACGTCGGCAGAATCCTTTATGGAACATTCTTCGTCTAAAAGCGCGGATACGCGTTCAACGCATACTTGCGCGGTATTCAGATCGGTGAAAACGTACACGACCTCGGTTATCGGCGCGATGATCGATACGGCGTATGTGATAAAGGCAGACAAAACGCCGTAATCAAGTCCCATAAACATGACGCGGCTGCCGCCGATGTGCAGCACCGCGGCAACGGCCACAGAGCCGCAGAGCGTGATAAACGGAATCAGAATGGCGTTTAAGTGCGAGGCACGCATGGAATGACGGTACATGTCTGCGGAAATTTCCGAAAATTCATGTGAAAGCTGTTTTTCGATCACAAGCGTTTTCGCCGCTTTGCCGCCTGTGATGCCTTCGTTGTAAGCGCCTGTGATTTTTGAATTTATGTGGCGGACATGACGGTTGATTTTGAAAATTTTCGTCTGAAAAAGCCATGTAACGATGCCGACGATCGGTATAAGCAGCAGAAGGATCGCGGCGAGACGCGCATTGAGCATAAACATGCTGACGTAAGCGCCGACGATATAGACAAAATTCCAGAGAAAATTAAGGATACCCCACGCGATAACACCGGAAATCCTCTCCGTGTCTGACATAACGCGCGCAAGCAGATAACCAACGGACGAGGTGCTGTAAAATGACAGCGGAAGCTCCTGCAAATGAACAAAGCAGTCGCGTTTTATCAGCCTGCCGAGATCCATTTCCATCACGATCGCGCTGTGACAGTAAATAACGACCGCAATGCCCGACAGGATTATTACGGCAGCAAAGGTCATGATAAAGCCGGATATGCCGGCAGCAGACTGTTTTTCAACAAAATGATTGACGGCGTAGCTTGTGAAAAGCGGGTAGACAGATTCCGTAAGCGAAGAAATTATCATGAATATCAGAATCACAACCGCGGTTTTCCGGAGCTTTAAAACGTAAGGACTGATTTTTTTCCATGCGGAAAGTCTGATTTTCGTGTTTTCCTCCATCATATCGCCTCCTTGGAATAGCCCGCCTGAATGTCATATACCCTGCGGTATATGCCGTCTTTTGCCAGTAGCTCTTCATGCGTTCCGAGCTGCGCGACTCTGCCGTTTTCAAGGACAAGTATCTTATCGGCCGTCATAAGAGTACTGATCCTGTGTGATACGAGAATGACCGTCGCATTTCCCGTTTCACTTTTCAGCGCGTCGCGTATCTGCGCATCCGTTTCCATATCGAGATTTGACATGGAATCATCAAAAATCATTATCGGGCTGTGCAGCATGAGCGTGCGTGCCATGGCAATGCGCTGCTTCTGTCCGCCTGACAGCGTGACGCCGCGTTCCCCGACGATCGTGTCATACCCCGCGGCAAATTCGGAGATATCCTTGTCAACGGCAGCCGTTTTCGCCGCAGCGCGGACTTTGGCGATATCGTTTGTGTGTGATGCAATGTCAATGTTTTCAAATATCGTTTTCGAGAATAAAAACGGCTCCTGCAAAACAAGACCGACGTTTTTGCGCAGATAGGGAAGACTGATTTTTCGAATATCCACGCCGCCGATGGTTATTTCTCCGCAGCCGTCATCAAGATCGTACAGCCTGTTGAGAAGATACGTGATCGTGGATTTTCCGGAGCCTG
>JAZRYQ010000180.1:0-25745 GCA_045600805.1 Candidatus Alloscillospira sp.
TCTTCCTAAGACCGCTTGGCCTCCGACTTTGCGACTTCGAACCCGAATAATATATATCTGATAAAGATGAGCACCCATCGAATGCATCATACCTAATGCTCGTTAAACTATCGGGAAGATCAATGGAAGTTAGGTTTGTGCAGCCTCCAAAAGTCATTGCGTTAATACTCTGTACACAAGGCGGTATTCTTATGCTTTTTAGGCTGTTACAATAACTAAATGCATCCTGTCCAATACTCATTATACTGTCAGGGAGTACAATGTTTTCTAGACTGCTACATCCGCTAAAAGCCCATGGGCCAATAACTGTTACGTGTGACGGAATTATTATATTTTCAAGGCTACTGCAATTATAAAATAAATTATCATCAATGGAAGTCAGCTTCGATGGAAGAGTAATACTTTTTAGGTTGCTGCAATTTCTAAACGCGCCTGAACCTACGCATGTTATACTTGGAGGAAGGACAATGTTTTCAAGATTACTACACTCGCCGAATGCATCCATCCCAATATTTGTCACACTTGCAGGGATATTAATCTTTTTAAGAGCACTGCAACCACAAAACGCACCATAGCCAATGCTCGTCAGGCCGTATGGTAGCTTTATACTTTTTAGACTACTGCAGTGTGCAAATGCCTCATCACCTATGTTTGTTATGCCGGAAGGAAGCACCACATTTTCAAGACTACTACAGCCGTAAAACTCATTCCATCCTATGTTCGTCACACCATTTCCGATAATCACTTCTTTCAAATTCGCATAAGAAGGGAAAGAAAAGCCTGTTAAATCTGTTACACCGTTTCCAATTTTCACATATTCCAATCCGTAGCAACCATAAAACGCATCTGCACCAATGCTCTTAACACTGTTCGGAATCGTGATGTTTGCTATACTGTTGCAACCATTGAATGCTGACTCACCGATGCTAATCACGTTGCACGGGATTGCAATGCTCACGAGACTGCTGCACCCATTAAATGCCAAATTTCCTATACTTATCACGCTCGACGGAATTGTCACGTTCGTCAGATTGCTACAATTATTAAATGTAAGACCATCGATACATGTTACGCCTTCCGGAATCGTAACAGAGTTTAAGCTGATGCAGTCTGAAAACGCCCATCCACCAATATCCTTTACATTGTCAGGAATTGTGACATTTGTTAGACTACTACAGCCACTGAACGTATATTCTTTGATGCTCGTTACTTTGCTTGGAATTGACATTTTTTCCAAGCTGCTACAGTCAGTGAATGCAAAATCGCCGATGTTTGTAACATTGTCTGAGAGTGCCACACTTGTTAGACGAGCACAGCTGTAGAAAGCGCCATGACCAACGTATGTAACACTATCTGGAATCGTTATGCTCTTAAGATTGTCACAGTGGAAGAATGCATTATCACCAATACATGTAACACCACTTTCGATCACAATTGATTGGATTCTTGTATTTAGTGAATGCCATGAAATAGTATCACCATAAATATCATAATCCTCCATCGTTCCTTCGCCCGAAATTGTCAATGTTCCTTCACTGTCCAAGGACCATGTAAGATTTGTGCCATCACCTTCTCCACCACAATAACCGCTATCTACGATTTCCGTCGCAAAAGCCGTTATTGGTAGCATTGACACCATCAATACTATGCACAAAACCAAACTGATGATACGTTTTTTCATATAAAGCCCTCCTATTATCGTTATGCGTGTGGATAACAAAGTACACATTTTTACCCAATTCTATCTTGTCAAAAAATGCAAGTAGTACTATTATTATAAGTGTGAAATTGTATGTATTTGCAGTGGGGAACAAACTGTACAAATTTATCCGTTCTTTTCGTTTACCCACAGTAAAAACGTCCTATGGGTTATTCCAAGTTTTTTTGCTGCTGCTCTGGCAGACAGCTCACCTGTCTGCCAGAGCGTTTTTATAGCATCATATTCCGGCGGGCGTTCCATCGGTTTCCTGCCAAATTGAACACCACGTGCTTTCGCTGCCGCAATTCCTTCTGCTTGCCGCTGACGGATAAACTCACGCTCCGTCTGTGCCACATAACTGAGAAGCTGTAAAACGATGTCCGCGATCAGGGTACCTGTCAAATCACGATTCTTTCGTGTGTCCAACAGCGGCATATCCAAAACCACAATGGCGGCTTGCTTTTCCTTCGTAATGATGCGCCACTGTTCCAATATTTCTTCGTAGTTGCGTCCTAACCGGTCGATGCTCTTGATCACAAGTGTGTCGTCTGGCTTTAATTTTTTTACGAGCTTACGGTAATTCGGCCTTTCAAAATCCTTGCCAGACTGTTTGTCTACAAAAATCTGTTTTTCCTCTATGCCGAACTCCTGCAAGGCTATAAGCTGACGCTGTTCGTTTTGCTCCTTTGTCGATACTCTTGCATATCCGTACTCCATTTTTGACCTCCAATTTATCTTAATGAATAAATTGTAAGTCAGTTTGTTCACCATATATCTATTTGCGCGATTATTTAGGGACTGCAATGTTGATGATTTTTATCCCTCTTTTCCGCTCTGCATATTTCAATGTTTGATAAGCACCACCGAAATCACGTTGGACAAAAGCAATTAGAGAGTCTGCCTGATCGACCAACCAACGATTTCTTTTGGTGATTGCCGCCTTTGGATGAACACCAAAAAGCTCCTGTGGTATGATAATTCCATCGTATAGTCTTTCGTATTCCACCTTATCCCGATTGATACCGGCTCTCATATACGGCTCTACCAGATAGAGCTGTATTTTTTTATCCCTATACCGATATTTTGCATTCCGAACGGATGCTGCCGCTATACTGTCAAATTCACCGCGCCCGCCCACATAAAACAATGCTTCCTCAGTGTTGGAGAGATAGTTTTCTATTTCTTCATCCAACCGTTGTTTGATCACAGAAGAAAAGACCAGTGAATGCCCTGCAAAAGTACAGATGTTCATATCAACATACCCCCCAGCCAAACTAAATTTTTGCAACATTTATATTGTTCTAAAAAAGCAATAGCCTTTTTAAGTCATTATATCATGGCCAAATTGCTTTTACAATACAAGTATAAAAAAGAAAGCAGGAATTTGTATGATTGATTATGCTGATATTGGCTCCCGCATACGCACCGTGCGGTTGGAGCGAAAAATGACGCAAGAGCAGTTGGCAAACGCAGTAAATCTCGGTGTAACACACATAAGTCACATTGAAACTGGAAGTTCCATACCAAGTTTACAGAGCTTTATCGCCATTCTGAACGCTTTAAACTGTTCCGCTGATGAGCTTCTTTGCAGAGAATTGGTCACGACACAGGAACTAAAAAACAACTGGTTGGCTGAGCTTGTATCAGATTGCTCTATTGAGGAAGTGAAAGTCATCTCTGACACACTGAAGGCGATGAAAGTAAGTATTCGTGCGAATTTTTCAGAAGAGTAAAATATTGTTAAATCCACGGGTTCAAATCCCCCCGCGCAGTCGCTTGCTGACTTCTTTGCAGAGCAAAGAAACGTAAAAAGTACACCACGTTTTTCGGGCTGTTTTCGGTGCCGGAAACGAAAAAACGGGCTTTGGGACAGCCAATATGGCCATCTCGAAGCCCGTTTTGCTTGCATTTATGCGATTTTGACCGTATTTTACCCCAAAAAGCAAGAAAAAACGCCTTTTGCCTTGGTAGACAAAAGACGTTTCTTTTATGGTGGAGGAGGGTGGATTCGAACCACCGAAGTCACTGACAACAGATTTACAGTCTGCCCCCTTTGGCCACTCGGGAACTCCTCCGTATTCAATTCATGCTGGAGCTGGTGGACGGACTCGAACCCCCGACCTGCTGATTACAAATCAGCTGCTCTACCAACTGAGCTACACCAGCACATTCAGCTTGCTTACTATACCAAACCTTGCGTAATTTGTCAACACAAAATTTAAATAATTTTGCATTTTTGTACCCGAAAGGAGTTTTATCACCAATGACATTGCACGAGCTTGCCGAACAATACCGCGAAAGCGCGAAATCAATATACGAGCGCATGAAAGAAATCTGTAAGTTACAGCGTGGGAAAATGTGTGAAATGGAGCTGCTGCGACTGCGGCAGCGAAAAGAAAGACTGGAGGATATGTATTATGACGCATTGGAAACCGCGCGATATCTCGATGAATACTATGGGAGGAATGTTTAATGGCAAGATACAGTACAAGATCACAGTATAAAAAAGAAGCAAACCCGGATTACATACAGTATATCAAAAGCATGTACGGAGAGGACAACAGTGCCGAGCACGCCCGCACCTTGCGGGCACTGCGCGACGCGCTGAAAACGGAGCTCACGCCGCGCCAGATGCAGATAACGGTCATGTACTACATCGACGGTTTGAAGCAGCATGAGATCGCGGCATCGCTCGGGATAAACAAATCCACCGTTTGCAGAACGCTCGCCCGTTCAAAAGCAAAGCTCAGAAAATGTCTGCGTTATTGCAGTCCCGGCCTTCTCGCCGCATGAAATAAGCATTAGTAACTACATTATTTATGGTCATTTTTAAGTATTATAATAATTATTATTTGAATTTTTATAATAATATACTGTTTTTTTGTTTTTTAATATGTAATCGTACAAAATCATTTGACATATCACGCAGAATAATGTAGTTTAATAATCGTGATTCGTATTTTATGCACGTTTCTTCTTACCTCTTATACCCTTTTTATTTTTAACCCTTACAGCATAGTAAACGCCCTCCCGATTCGGGAGGGCGTTTACTGTATTCAGAAAACTCTCTTTATCTGCTTCAGATTTTTCAGAAATGACATTGTACATATAGTTGAATACACGCCGACTGAAAGACATATGATTTTGTCGCCCGTGCAAACTGTGTTGCCGATCGTTCCCGCCAGGCAGAAAAGCGTTGCTTCAAGCCCGCACACGATCGTAGAAAAAGGCTGGATCTTTCCGGTAAACCAGCCGGCCGCTAAAAACACAAACAGGCAAGACGCTGACAACGCTATGCAGTCAAATGAATAGGATATTATGACCGGATTTGCCGTGTTATCAAAATAAATCGTCAAAATCCTGAACGCTAAGGCAAAGGCGGCAAACGCGCCTAAATAGGCGTCACCCTGATTGTTTTTTCCCGTCGCTGCTGCACGTGTCTGTCTTAAAAACGCAAAAGCTCCGATGACGGCAGTCACGCAGAAAGCAATGAGCTGGACAAGCTTTGTTTTTCCCGATATATCGCCCGCTGTTTCCGTAATGACCAGCACCGCGCCGATGATAAACGCAAGCGTTGCTGCCAGCTTCAGAATGATCACAACAAGCGATTTTGATTGAAAGGCAAGGCTGTATCTCGGCAGGACTTCATATTCTTTTGTGATGCGATGAGCTATGAAAATCGCGAAAGCGGTCATCAGCACGACAAGGATGTTTACGACTGTTATCGCCCAAAAGCCTTTTATCGGAAGATTATGGCTGTCAAAAGCTTGTGACACTATGATTCTTCTCAAAACCGCGCACACTATTCCCGCAAGCGCAAACGCCGCGGACGGCAAATAGTATTTCCGCATATAACCAACTCCAAACGCATATATTATTTATGATTTTACACCATTGTCATACAACAGTCAATTATATTACCGGAGGAAAGTTATGAAAAGGAACATTCTTATCTGCCTGTTTCCCGCAGTTTTCGCAGTTTTCATGCCGCTTATTATCAATAATGACTTTCCTGTCAGTGAGCCCGGCGTCGGCAAGGCAGCAGCTTTGTCCGTTAAAGTCCCCGATGCTATCGAAGAGGATTCCTCCCCTGTGCCCGTCAGGGAGGCGGGTTTTCTTTCGGATATTCAGTTGAGCGTTCTGGACAACGGTCAGTCATTCAACATGAGCCTTGAGGAATACATAGTCGGCGTTGTTGCCGGTGAAATGCCGGCATCGTTTGAGGCGGAGGCGCTGAAGGCGCAGGCCGTCGCAGCCAGAACATACACGCTGTACAAAATGGTCGTTTCTCCCTCCCCGCATCACAGGGAAAACGTATGCACGGACCCGGGCTGCTGTAAAGCTTATGCCAGTCTTGAGGCCCTGCGCGAAAAATGGGGCGATGATTACGAGGAGAACATCGCAAAAATCAAAGACGCCGTTGAGAAAACTAAGGGAGAATATATAGTATATGACGCTCTGCCGATCCTCGCGGTTTTTCATTCTTCCTCCTCAGGTTCCACGGAAAGCAGCGAAAATGTATGGAGCGCGCCTCTGCCGTATCTTGTGAGCGTTGCCTCTCCGGAAAACGGTGACGAGGTTAACGATTTTGTCACAAGCGTGAAAATTTCTCACGATGAATTCAAAGAGACTTTTTTATCGCGCTATCCGGACGCTGTCTTTTCTCAAACACCCGGCGAATGGATAACGAGCTGTGAATACTCTGAAAGCGGCAGACTGCTGACGGCTTCGGTCGGGGGCATTACGGTACGCGGCACGGAGCTGCGCTCGCTGTTTTCTCTCCGCTCGGCGGCAATTCAATGTGCGGTCAGCGACAGGGATGTTGAATTCACGGTTTCCGGTTACGGCCACGGTGTAGGCATGAGCCAATATGGCGCAAACGCCATGGCAAAAGCCGGCAGCAATTACCGCGAAATTCTTACATGGTATTACACCGGCGTTAATTTTGAAAATCTTACAGATAGTCAAATAATGTAGATTTTATCGGATTTGATATTAAATCCGATATTTTTTTATAAATTCCCATAAAAAATGAAAAATTGCTCTATCATTTTAACAAGCTTTGTGATAGAATACACAATATATGATTAGGTGAGTTATACGCTCAATTTAAAGGGGGTGTATCATACTGAAAAAAGCTCTTAAAATCATTTGTTTTTCTGTCATTTCCGCGATCGCGTTCTGTATTTGTACCGGTTGTGTCGGCTCTTCGGCGGAAGATCTGTACAAACTTCCGAAGCAAGCCGACCGATATGTGCAGCTTCAGAAAAAAATTGACGAGCTGCAATACGAAGCAACAGAATTTTCCGCTCCCGTTTCCGGCTACAATCATCAGGCAATACAATCAATCGATCTTGACAAAGACGGTATTGACGAGGTCATCGCATTTCTCCGAGTCGATTCCGAAAAGCCGCTGAACATACAGATACTCAACGATGACAACGGTGAATTTAAGGTCGCATCCGTCATAGAAGGGAACGGCTCTGACTTTGACAGCGTTGATTATATTGACATGAACGGGGACGGTATACTTGAGCTTGTCGTCGGCTGGCAGATAAGCTCATCTCTGAAGCTGATGAACATCTACTCGATCAAGGATTTTCAGCCTGTTCAGCTCTGTTCAGACAGCTATCTGTCGTATACGACCATTGATATTGACCTTGACGGAAACGAAGAAGTCATGCTGTTTCATCCGCAGAGCTCCGGCAAGCTCGGCGAGGCGGTCTTGTATATGCTGATGCATGACGGAGAAATGACAAGTCATACGGCAAAGATGTCGGCATTTGCAGAGAATATCAGTAAAATACATCCCGGTTTAACAGCAGATAAAAAATCCGCCGTTTTTGTTGATTCTTCGCTTTCTGCCGGTGTTATCACAGACGTTTTTGCTTTTTCCGAAAACACACTTGCGAATATCTCCATGGATCAGGCATTGCAGTCAAGCCTTCTCACGCGGGAGATCAATGTTTACTGCAGCGATATAAACGGAGACAATATCATTGAAGTTCCCCGACCGATACAGCTCAAATCACAGTCGGATACGAATTATTATGTAATAGAATGGAATTCATATCTGCTGAACGGCAGTCCATCAAAAGTTGAAACAACGTATCATAACTATTCTGACGGGTGGTATGTAGCGCTTCCGGACAACCTTACTGCCGATACGTTTACAATCAGTCGTGAGGACTCCATTGCCGGTGAGCGAACAGTCGTGTTTTCTACAATAAACGCAGCCGGTACGATCCGGGATTTTCTTAAAATATATTCTCTGACGGGTGACAACCGTGAAGAGCGTGCCGAGCAAAAAGGACGGTTCATCATTTATACTGATTCGGATACGATTTATGCGGGATCATTCCTTAAGGATACCGATATTATAGATAAGAGTTTCCTGCGTAATAATTTCAGGATCATTCGTTCCGAATGGCTGACAAATGATATAAAAGAAGTAACAGCTAATTAATCACACGGGAGGTTTTTATATTGAAAAAAATACTCATCCTCGAAGACGAAACAAGTATCAGAAGCTTTGTTGTTATCAATCTGAAGCGTGCAGGCTACTATCCGATTGAAGCCGGGACAGGCGCCGAGGCATATGCAAAACTCAAAGAAAACCCCGATATTAAGGTCGCTCTCCTTGATATCATGCTTCCCGATACAGACGGATTTGAAGTCTGCCGCAGCATAAGAGCATCAGACCCGCACATGGGCATCATCATGCTTTCCGCCAGGACGCAGGAAATGGACAAGGTAACTGGTCTTATGACCGGAGCGGACGACTACATCACAAAGCCGTTCTCCCCCGCTGAGCTTACCGCGAGAGTGGACGCATTGTACCGTCGGCTCGGCGGTGTTCTTGAAGACGATAACGGCGAGATCATGCAGGGGCCGTTCAAGCTCAACACGCATAACCGTACCCTGGAGAAAAACGGCGTCCGCATTAAACTCACGCAGGTGGAATACTCCATAATCAAAATGTTTATGGACAATACGGGCAAAGCCCTTTCCCGCGAGGATATACTCAACAGCGTCTGGGGCAGAGACTATTTCGGGGAACTGAAAATCGTTGATGTCAACATCCGCAGACTGAGAATCAAAATTGAAGACGACCCGACAAATCCGACATACATTACAACAGTATGGGGCTTCGGCTATAAATGGGGCTTCTGATTTTTATTTCAAGCAGCAAGGCGGTGAATTATAACGAGTAACAGTGTAGTACCGCGAAGATTTCATAATAAATGGATGCGTTTAAGCACGATCATCGTATCGTCTGTTCTGGTTGCGGTTTTGATCATGTTCACCATTCTTATCGGCAATTATTATTTCTCAACTGTAAAAAGCGGTCTTTTTTCAAAAGCCAAAACCGCGTCTCTCTTTTTTGCCAATTACATCACAAACACGTACAGCGAGTATTACGAAAGCGCGTATAAATACGCTGAAACCTTTGAGGACAGCGACAAGCTTGAGCTTCAGTTTATTGACACGGACGGCAGAAGTATTTTGTCTACAAACAATATCTCCTCCGGTATTCTGGTTGACACAACAGACGTTACAACCGCGTTAAACAAGGGCGAGATAGCAACATACGTCGGAAATTCCGCAAGCGGTGAATTTATCATTTCCGCTGCCGCGCCGATTTTCTATGCAGATGACCAGATAGCCGGCGTGATAAGATTCGTATCAAGTGCAGACCTTGTAAAGCAACAGACCTTCAACGCCTTTATTATCGCGTTTGTGATCGCGTTTTCCGTCATGATTATCATTTTGGTTATCAATATCGTATTTATGCGCTCATTTATCGAGCCTGTCGGTGAGATCACGTCAATGGCTACGCGTATAGCAAACGGCAGCTACGGTATACAGATCGAAAAATCGTACAGCGATGAAATCGGTATCATGGTGGAATCCATCAATGAGATGTCGCTGAAAATCGCGCAGGCGGAAAAAACGCAGTCTGAATTCGTGTCCTCTATCTCACATGAGCTCAGAACGCCGCTTACCGCCATCAGCGGCTGGAGCGAAACGTTGCTGTATAACGATGATCTTGACAACGAAACAGTGCGAGGCATTACCATCATCCTGAAAGAAGCCCGCCGTCTTACCAAGATGGTCGAGGAGCTCCTTGAATTCACCCGAATTGAGGACGGACGCTTCACGCTCAATGTTGAGCAGATAGATTTTGTTGCCGAGCTGGAGGACTCCATTTTCACATATCAGGAGCTGTTGAAGCAGGAGCAGATCGAAATCGTTTACGAGCCGTGTGATGACATACTGCCGCCCATCCCCGCAGATCCTGCAAGACTGCGTCAGGTATTTCTGAATATATTTGACAACGCGAGAAAATACGGCGGAGATGGAAAACGGATCGACGTTTCCGTGACAAGCACGGCCGATTCTGTTATCACAACAGTACGCGATTACGGTAAAGGTCTTCCGGAAAGTGAGCTTGCAAATATTAAAGTCAAATTTTACAAAGGCAGCAACGCAAAAGCTCGCGGGAGCGGTATCGGTCTTGCTGTCTGTGATGAAATAATCAAATTCCACGGCGGCACACTTACCTTTAAAAATGCCGAAGGCGGCGGACTTATGGCAGTCGTCGAATTGCCGCTGAAAAGTTCAATATAAAAGAGGATACTCCGAAATGGAAAACAAAGAAAACGTCAAATTCCGCACTTCGATAGGCGGTCAGGCTTTGATGGAGGGCATTTTGATGCGCGGCCCGAAAAAGCAGGTGATCGTCGTCAACACGCCCGACGGGTATGTTATCAAAGAAGAAGAGCTGAAATTTATCAAGGACAAATACCCGATCCTCGGCTGGCCGATAATACGCGGGGTCGTCAATTTTCTGACGAGTATGATAACCGGCGTGAAAGCGATAACCTTTTCGGCAAGCTGTCTTCCGGAGGAGGAGCAGGAAGAGCCGACAAAATTTGAAAAATGGGTAAATGAGCATTTCAGCGGCGAAAAAGCAGAAAAGCTGATCATCGGTTTTTCGGTGCTTTTGGGAATAGCCCTTGCGGTCGTCCTTTTTATGCTTCTTCCCACGGTGCTCACGGGACTTTTGGGCGGCATTATCAAAAGCCGCATACTCAAAAATCTGACAGAAGGCATTATCCGGATCATCATTTTTCTTTTGTATCTCTGGTTTGCGACAAAGCTGAACGAGATCAAGCGTGTATGGCAGTTCCACGGCGCCGAGCACAAAACGATTTTCTGTTACGAAAAAGGGCTTGAACTGACGCCTGAAAACTGCCGTGAGCAGTCAAGACTGCACCCGAGATGCGGCACAAGCTTCCTTTTTATCGTGATGATCGTTTCGATCCTCGTTTTTTCGGTCGTAAGCTGGTCAAATGTATGGATAAGAATGGGGCTTCGCATCGTCCTGCTGCCCATCGTTGTCGGCATCAGTTATGAGATCATCAAGCTTGCCGGAAGATATGACAACGCTCTGACACGCATCGTTTCCGCACCCGGAAAAGCCCTCCAGCTTCTTACGACGGCAGAACCCGATGACGAAATGCTGAAGGTCGCGATCGAAGCATTAAAACGTGTCCTTCCGGAAAACGAAGGCGAAGACAGATGGTAATTACAGACCTTTCAGGGGATGTGGTATTATTAAAACATATAATCAGATTTATTTGGAAACACGAAAACGCCTGCACCTTGCAGGTGTTGAGTCTTTTAATTTTGACGCACGCCTTATGGCAGCTTCCGCCTCCGGCAAAAGCATAGCGGATTTTCTGCGTGACGGCAGACTCTATGTTGCGGATGACAAATTTGAAAACGAAATGCTGGCTATGACAAAGCGCCGTATCGACGGTGAGCCCATTGCGTATATTACCGGAAAGTGGGAATTTTACGGTCTTTCTTTTACGATCACCGATGATGTGCTCATTCCGCGCGATGATACGGAGGTTTTAGTCAATACGGCAATCGAATATCTGAAAAGTCTCGGGCCGGATTCGCGCGTACTTGACCTTTGCTGCGGCTCAGGCTGCGTCGGTCTTTCCATTGCCTCGACAGTCCGCTCTGCAAAAATCGTCATGGCTGACATATCGGAAAAAGCGCTTGCCGTTGCGCGGCAGAATTCACTTCTGAACAATCTCTCACGGAATGTGACCTGTATAAATGCCGACGCGCTCAATGAGCCGCCGAGAGTGATCGGTCAGTTTGATCTGATCGTGTGCAACCCGCCGTATATCCCGACAAAGGATATTGAAACACTTGATGTTTCCGTCAAAAACTATGAGCCCAAGGTCGCGCTCGACGGCGGCGAGGACGGGCTTGATTTTTACCAGGCAATCACAAAGCTCTGGTCGCCTGTATTAAAACCGGGCGGACTTCTGATGTATGAATGCGGCATCAACCAAAGCCGGAGCATTTCCGATATACTCAAATCCAATGGTTACGGCAATATCAGAAAATTTAAGGATACGCTCGGAATCGACAGAGTTATTTCCGGCAAACTTTTATAATTGGAGGAATACAACATGGCAAAGGCAAAAGCTCCCGCTCCTTCTCCTCAGATAGCAGAAGACAAGAAAAAAGCTCTTGAAACAGCAATTTCTCAGATAGAAAAAAGTTATGGCAAAGGCTCGATCATGTTTATGGGCGAAGGCGTAAAGGTAAACGTCGATGTTGTATCGACCGGTTCCTTATCGCTCGACCTTGCTCTCGGCATCGGCGGCGTACCGCGCGGCCGTATCATTGAAATCTACGGGCCCGAGTCTTCCGGTAAAACAACGCTTGCTTTACATATTGTCGCTTCCGCGCAGAAGGAAGGCGGCATTGCTGCGTACATAGACGCGGAGCACGCTCTTGAACCCGCTTACGCAAGAGCCCTCGGCGTTGATATTGAGAATATGCTCATCTCCCAGCCGGACACCGGCGAGGATGCGCTCTCGATCACGGAAACGCTCGTCCGTTCCGGCGCGATCGACGTTGTCGTAATTGACTCCGTCGCCGCTCTCGTTCCGAGAAGCGAAATTGAGGGTGAAATGGGGGATTCAAGCGTCGGCGTCGTCGCAAGGCTTATGTCCCAGGCGCTGCGCAAGCTTGCGGGCGTCATTTCCAAAACAAACTGCATCGTTATTTTCATAAACCAGCTCCGCGAAAAAATCGGCGTCATGTACGGCAACCCCGAAACAACACCCGGCGGCCGCGCACTGAAATATTTCTCAAGCGTGAGAATTGACGTGAGAAGAACGGAAACACTCAAAAACGCCGGTGAAATGATCGGAAACCGCACAAGAGCAAAGGTCGTCAAAAACAAGGTCGCGCCTCCGTTCAAGGAAGCGGAATTCGACATCATGTACGGCGAGGGCATTTCAAAAATCGGTGAGATCATTGACCTTGCCGCAAAGCTCGAGCTTATCGAAAAAGGCGGCGCATGGTTTACGATCGGTGAAACACGTATTCAGGGCAGAGATAACGTAAAAACCTATCTGTCCGAGCATCCGGAGGTTGCCGACGAGCTTGAACAAAAGATTCGCGACAACGCCTATAAGCTCATGCAGCCGCAGGCAAAGGCCGCGGCAAAAGCCGCCGGCAGAGCGGTCGATGTTTCCGCCGAGGATTTTGAGGGCTGATGTCTCATAAAATTTCAAAAATCACGCCGTCAAATCATATAAAAGACAGATATTATATTGATTTTGAAGAAGACGGCAGCATTACGGCAACAATAAATCAAATCGCGGATTTCAGCCTTTTTACAGGTCGTGAGCTGACAGACGCGGAATATGAAGAGCTTATCGGCGCTTCTTCTCTTTCAGAAGCTAAGAGCAGAGCGCTTCGGATGCTGGGCACGCGCCCGATGTCCAGAAAAGAAATTCAGGACAGGCTCGTGCAAAAGGGAACTGCCTCCGAAAACGCCGAAAAAGCCATTGACTGGCTCGAGGGAATCGGCGCTGTGAACGACGAAGAATACGCCTGTCAGATCGTGCGTCATTACGCGCAGAAGGGCTACGGGCTCGGAAAAATACGCGAGGAGCTGTATAAACGCGGTATTCCGTGCGATATGTGGGAAAACGCTCTTGCCTGTATGCCCGAAACCGATGAAATTGTCCTTCGTCTGCTTCGCGCAAAGCTCCGCGGCTCACACGAAAAAGACGCTATCGCAAAAGCCGCGAACGCTTTATACAGGCGCGGTTATTCCTGGGATGAAATTCATTCCGCAATAGAATCTCTCAGAACAGAGGATGAAAATGACTGGTAGAATCGGATTTATATCTCTCGGCTGTGCAAAAAACCTTGTCAACAGCGAGCAGATGATGTACAGATTATCGGAAGCAGGTTATGATGTTTCGGGTGAGACCGAAAATGTTGACGCAGTCATCGTCAACACCTGCGGCTTTATTGAAAGCGCCCAATCGGAAGCGATCGACGTTATTTTATCGCTTGCTGAGGCAAAAGCCGCGGGCAGCATACGGAAAATAATCGTTATGGGCTGCCTTGCGCAGCGCTTTCAGAAAGAAATCAAAACAGAGCTTCCCGAGGTGGATGCCGTATGCGGCGTCGGGGAATATGAAAACGTCGTTGAAATCGTTGAAAGGACACTTTCGGACGAAATCGTCCTCGCATTCGGCGATATAAACAAGGCGGAGGCAGAATGCGGCAGGATTTTAACCACTTCCCCGCTTTGGGAGTATGTCAAAATTGCCGAGGGGTGCGATAACCGCTGTGCGTACTGCGTCATACCGGATCTGCGCGGCAGATACAGAAGCCGAAAAATAGAGGATATCGTTTCCGAATGTCAGAATCTTGCCGAAAGCGGCGTGCGCGAGCTTATCATCATCGCGCAGGATATCACGCGCTACGGAAAAGAGCTGTACGGAAAACGGATGCTTTCCGAGCTTTTAAGAAGAATATGCAGAATCGACGGCGTAAAATGGGTACGGCTTCACTATCTGTACCCTGATGATATTGACGATGAGCTGATAGACGTCATTGCATCCGAGCCGAAAATTTTGAAATATCTCGATATACCGATCCAGCATATCAACGATAGCATTCTCCGAACGATGTGCCGCAGAGGTACGGGTATCGAGATCAAGGCTCTGTTTTCAACGCTGCGCGCGAAAATCCCGGGGCTTGTTCTCAGAACGAGCCTGATCGCAGGGCTTCCCGGCGAGGGCGAGGACGAATTTGAAGAGCTGTGCGAGTATCTCCGTGAAGCGAAGATCGAGCGCGCCGGTATTTTCCCGTTTTCACCCGAGGAAGGCACAAAAGCAGCAAAAATGGACTACCCGGACAGCGATACAGCGCAGAGACGGGCAGAGCTCATTATGGAGCTTCAGAATGATATTATGGACGTGTATAACGCCGGGCGCGTCGGCAATGTTTACACCGTGCTTGTCGAAGATTTTGACGGCACATATTATTCCGGCCGCAGCTACGCCGAGTCGCCCGATATTGACGGAAAAATCTATTTCACATCCGACAAGCTTGTGACGGATGATTTTGCGGATGTGAGAATTACCGAGATCATTGACGGCGAGCCATACGGAGTTTGTGTTTGATTGGGAGGTAGCTATGACGATTGCAAATAAACTCACTATTCTGCGAGTAATTCTGATACCCGTTTTTCTGATTCTGCTTTACTGGCATCTTGAATATGTCGCGCTTGTCGTTTTCATCATCGCAAGCATAACCGACTATGTTGACGGGCGTCTTGCGCGTTCCCGCAACGAAGTGACGACCTTCGGCAAGTTTCTTGACCCGCTTGCGGACAAGATGCTCGTTTTTGCGGCGCTTATTTGGTTCTGCGCAGAAGGGCTCTTCCCCGTTTGGGCTATGGTCATCGTCGCCTCGCGCGAATTTGCCGTGACCGGACTTCGCCTTATCGCCGCAAGCTCCGGAAAAGTTATCGCGGCGGCATGGTCCGGAAAAATCAAGACCGCGAGCACCATGGCGTGCATCATTCTGATGTTCTTTAAGCTTCAGACCGGCTTTTACTATGTTTTTACTGCCGTGATCGTCATTACAACCGTGTACTCCGGCATTGAATATTTTATAAAAAATAAGGATGTAATTTCCCTGAACTGATTGGAGAGACCTTTTTGGAGTTCAAACCGTTGACGCTTGACCATATTGATGAGCTGCGTCCGTATTTCAAAGATTGTAAAAGCCGCATTTGTGACTGCACCGTAGGCGGTACATTCATGTGGCGTGATTATTTCAAAACAGAGTACGCACGGGAAGACGGCACTCTGTTTTTGCGTGTATGTGATTTTAACGGCGGCACTGCGTATGCCATGCCCATGGGCGGCGATGTAAAAGCTGCGATCCTCAAAATCGAGCGTTTTTGCCGTGAAAACGGCATTTTGCCGGAATTCTGCATGGTGCCTGCCGAACAGCTTGCTTTTGTTTTGTCCACTCTTCCCGGCGCCCATGCACACACGGACAGCGCGTGGTCTGACTATCTGTACAGCGCGGAGGATATAAAAAACCTCGCCGGCAGAAAATATCAGGGGCAGCGCAATCACATAAACAAATTCTGCCGTCAGTATGACGGCAGATTTGAGGTCATGGATAAAGCGCTTGCTTTCAAAACCATTGATTTTTTGGAGAAATTTATCGAAAAAGATACCGGCGGCTCCGTCACGCTCACAGAGGGCAACGAAAAAGCGCTTGAAATGCTCAAAGAGTTTGACAGATATAAACCTCTCGGCGGCGTACTCACCGTCGGAGGAGAGATCATAGGCTTTTCGCTCGGAGAAATCGTATACGATACGCTTTTCATCCACGTCGAAAAATCTCTCCGTGAATTTGAAGGCTCGTATCCGATGCTCGTGCGCGAATTTGCGCGCTGCTTTGCAGGTGACGGTGTTGCATACATAAACCGTGAAGAGGATGACGGTGACGAAGGTCTGCGGACATCCAAAAGCTCCTATCATCCGGTAAAACTTCTCGAAAAATACGCGGTCACATTGTTCTGAAATCAAAAAATGAATTTACAAAAAGCCGACCGAATACTCTCTGTCGGCTTTTTACTTTACACTCTGAACGCCTCGATAAGTGACGCATATTTTTCAAGCGACGAGGAGCCGTTCCATGTCATATACCCGTCGTTTACACCGGCGTCGGTAAGCCCCTGAATTTCGGCTTTTACCTGCTCCGGCCCGTATGTATTATACGGCTCGCGTATTGCGTTATACGCCTGTATCCATGAGCGGACCTTCGCGGGTGAAGCACATTCACTCTGGCGTGAAGAAACACAGTCCCCCCAGCTATACAGCGTATCATACGGGTGCTCCCACGGCTTCCATGTGTCCGTGTATCCGAAATGGTCCGGATACGGCATACCGCTTATAACATCGACTATCGTGCTTATGGCAGGCCAGTACTGCCCGTACGCCGTGACGTAATTGTAAGCGCACTCGCCGAACACGTCCGCGGATATATACGCTCCCGCTTCGTGCAGCCTGTCTGTTGCATACATGAGGAATCTCTGTATCGCTTCCGCTTTTGTCTCTCCGTATGTGTTTACATAATCTATCGTGCCGTTTTTTTCATAGCCCATCGTCAGATCCGGAAAACGCACATAGTCAAACTGAATTTCATGAAAACCCATGAGCTCAACGGCTTCCAGCGCAAGCTCGACCTTATATTTCCATGTTTCTCTGTTATACGGTGTCGGCCAGTACACACCGTTGACTTTTTTCGGTACTCCCGTTTCGTCAAGGATCGCGCACTCCGGATGATCCGCGACATAACCCGTATCGTTAAACGTCGTTATTCTGCCGACAACGTAATATCCCGCGTCCTTGAGCTTCTGTATGCCGGCTTTATATTCCTCGACCGTGTACTGCGCGTATGACGCCGACGTCGGAGAATACTTTTTCATAACATCTCCTGCGTACCCCACCGCCGTTCCGTCGGCGATATCGACGATAAACGTATTGATATCGCATTGCTTGGCGATTTCTATGTATTGGTCGGCTTGATCGACCATCCACGAGCAGATGTAAAGCGAGCGGCACTGGTCGGGCATGATATTATCTTCAAAGCTCGCCTTTTCCCATGGATAATAATCAAGGCTCCATGCGTTGCCGCCCCCGTATGGGTCGCCTCTGCCCTCATGTTTTTTAAATATCCCATTTTCGTCGTATACTTCGTTTGCCTCGCTTTCGGTCATAACAAGATATTTCGGCATGATATATCCGTCTGCGCCGTTCACGGTAGCTTTGTACATATGCACGTTCCCGTTTTCATCAAAACAGTCCGCACCGATAATGTTCACTTCCTCGCCTTTTGACGCAAGCTGTGCAAGCACTGTCCCGTTCTCATCGCGCAGATTTA
This sequence comes from Candidatus Alloscillospira sp., assembly GCA_045600805.1. Classification (GTDB taxonomy): domain Bacteria; phylum Bacillota; class Clostridia; order Oscillospirales; family Oscillospiraceae; genus Alloscillospira. The sequence continues at coordinate 18,005 of JAZRYQ010000180.1, forward strand.
CGCTTGTGCGCACAAATTCGCTGTGCGGCGCTATCACCTCATCAACGCTTTTCACAATATCCGACGGATCTATATATACGCTTTCGCCGCTTGCAAGGGTTGTTTCCGCTTTGCCGTATTTGTTCACACCGTACTCAACGCGCGCTCCGCGGGTCAGCGTACCCGCAATATTGCCGTCTTTGTCATAAACATCGACCTGCGAAACGTCCGACGCGATATACCCTGTTTGATCCTTATTTTCAAACAGCGGTATTTTTTTGCCGTCCGATATTTTGATCAGCTCCCGGCTGAGCGTCTTCTGCTCCGCAATTCTTGACAGAACGATCCCGCATATCAACACAGCAAGCGCAAGTATCACGACCACCATGGTAATGATGTATGCAGCGCTTGTTTTTTTCTTTTTTTGTGGTCTGATTTCAGTTGTAGTTTTCATATGATGCTCCGTGTCGAATTTTGATATTTTGATTATACAACACAGAATAAAATTTTTCAAATACTACTTGACACATAATACTATGCGTTATATAGTATTAGTCAGAGAGGTGATTATATGACAGACACGCAATTGAAACGCGGATTACTCGATATCGGTGTGCTTGCGTATTTAAAAAGCGGCGAGGCGCACGGGTACGGCATAATTAAGAGTCTTTCGCCGTATTTTGAGATATCCGAATCCACGCTGTATCCCATTCTCCGGCGCCTTGAGACAGGCGGCTGTCTTACCGTCAAGTCCGTTGAGCATAACGGGCGATTGCGGAAAATTTACAGCATCACGCAGACGGGGCTTGATAAAATCAGAGAATTTCTCGATAACTGGCGTGAGGTCATGCTGATATATGAATTCATAGACCAGAGGTGGAACAATGAATAAACAGCAGTTTTTGGAGGCGCTTCGCGCAAGGCTCTGGCAGCTTTCCGAAGGTGAGCGGAATGCACAGCTCGGCTATTACAGCGAGATGATCGACGACCGCACGGAAGACGGGATGAGCGAACAGGAAGCCGTTGCAGCGCTTGAAAGCATAGATGTCATAGCAAACAGGATCTTGCAGGATACACCGCTGCCTGTGCTTGTCAAATCAAGCATCAAAGAGAAAAAAAGCGGCTGGACAGCGTTTACGATACTTCTTCTGATCGTCCTGTTTCCCGTTTGGTTTCCGCTTCTTTGCGCGTTGTTTGCCGTACTCATCGCCGTTTTTGCCGTTTTGTGGTCGATCGTGCTTGCGCTGTTCTGCATTGTTATCGCGTTTATCATAACGGGAATCGCGCTCGCGCTTGCGCCGCTGCTTTTGCCGATTTCATTGGGTGCATGGTCTATACTGTATATCGTCGGCGCGGGTTTAGTTCTTGCAGGAGTCGGAGCATTGATGCTTGTCCTCGGCATACTTGCATTCCGCGGTTCTGTTATCGCCTGCAAAGGCATATTCTCCGGCATTAAATCTATCTTCATCAGAAAGGAGAAAAAGCAATGACCAGATTCATCAAAATTACCCTTATCGTTGCCGGAGCGTTGATACTCCTCGGTGCAATCGCTTCCGTCGCAGCGTACAGGCTCGGCGGCTATAAATTGTTCGACGATATCGAAAACGCCGTTGAAGAAAAATACGATGTTGACGTCGATATCGGACTAAGCGGCATCTCGGTCATCAAGAACCGATTCGGAGACATCCCTGCTTCTGAGTCGGATATATACACAGTCTCAGACAAAATCGACAAAATCGAAATTGACTGGGGGAGCGGTGACATTAAGGTCCTGCGCGGCGGCGATGAAATAACAGTCGAAGAGTACAGACCGGACGGGAAAGCGATCGAAAATTCCGACAAGCTGCAACTCCGTCAAAACGGCGGAGAGTTAGAAATCGCCTTTGGGAAAACTGCGTTACATCTTGATTTTACGATAAACCACAGCAAAAATCTTGTAGTGACAATTCCGGCGGATATGGATATAAAAGACATTTTCGTTGATTCCGTTTCGGCTGATATCCATATTTCGGGTTTTGCCCTTTCCGAACTCAGTGGGGATACGACATCCGGAAATATAGAAATATCTGACGTTTCAGCAAGCAGTGAGGCGAGGTTTGAAACCGTATCGGGTAAAATAAATATTGACAAATGCTTTTTTGCAGAAGCTGATTTTGAAACGACCTCCGGTTCGGTAAAAATCACGGATTCCGATATTTCAGAATGCCTTGACATTGAAACCACATCGGGTGATATCGGCGTCGAGCTTACATCAGCGCCTGTTAACATCCACATAGAGAGCATATCGGGCGATGTAGAAATCGGTCTTCCCGAAAATGCGGAATTCAGTTTTGATATCGACTCGGTTTCCGGTGACACGGATATTGACCACGACAACATCCGAAAAGCAGTAAACGTCTGCAAGATAAATACAGTCTCCGGTGATATAAGCATACATTGAGATAAACAAACGCCCCAATTTGCATTCAGCAAACGGGGCGTCGTGTTTTATTCTCAATCAATATTTGAACATATCCACTATATCTTTTACAGCATCCTTCTGCGTTTTTTCTGCTTGAATATAAAGCAGGGTATTATCGACATACGCAACATAATAGTATTCGCCTTCATATGTACCGCTGAATGTCTTGTAATTTTCCCCCTCCTTCGTATAATATGAACCTGTGCCTACACTCTGCGCTTTTTCGGTACTGTTTACGTATATCTCCGCCGCAGTCTCAACATCACTGAGCAAATAAAACTCGACGTTGAACTCATCTCCAATGGCGCACTTTGCACTTTTCACACGCAGACTGTCAATGACTATTTCTTCGATTTCGTATCCTTTTTCCTCCATCCTTGCAGTAAAATCATTGACTGTCAGCGGCGTTTTTGCCATCGAACATCCGGTGCACAAAACCGCCAATCCTGTCGCGCATAGCAAAAGGCAAATTGCCGAAACAAATTTCTTCATGATTTTCTCCTTCCGTAATCCATAAAACATACTCATGTCATTTTCTGATTTCGGTAGCCTGAAATTAATTCCATTATATCACATTTTTTGGAAAAATCAATCCTGTTCTCGCTATGTTTCAAGAATCACATCGTTTTGAAATCTAATCTTCTATCGATGTTTCCACGTTAATAGTTTCAGTTGTATACGTATGCGTATCGTATGTAATCATGCTAAGACATATAATAATAAGAGTCAACAAAAACCCTATTAATAAAGCCAATCCAATTATAAACCAGATTCTTTTTGTTCTTCTGTTTTTAACAGCAAGTTGTTCGCTGATCTTTGCTAATTGGGTAGCCACTTCTTCTTGTTTTTTTCGGACTGAATTTCCGCACCTAACAACTCACTCACACTAACCTCTAATACTTCTGCCATTCGGCTGAGTATATCGGCGTCAGGGACTGAAAGCCCTTTCTCCCATTTACTTACCGTCTGCCTTACAACGTTCAGTTTAATCGCAAGCTCCTCCTGCGTATATCCCATTGCTTTGCGTATAGATTTCAAATTTTCATTGAACATCTGCTTATCCTCCTTATGTTTTGATGACATCAGCATACTCAAATATGTCCGTTGCCTCAAGCAACGCATACTAACATTCGCCTGATTGCGGCATTTACCCAAAAATCTAAACATTGCAGATTCCCGCTTATCGCTAATAACATTATGAGATAGCCCCTTTTCAGTGCTCTTTTTTCAAGGCTTCTTACCTTCTCAAAACTGTTTTTATAGCTTATTTGTCGCTTAAATCTTCAGAGGACCAAAAAGATAATTGATGATAACATAAAAGTTGCAAACGTACTATTGAAAAGCGACGGGTTTCGGCTTACAATGAATACAGTATTTTTTATCCTTGCGATGCAATTTTTGAAAATCCGAAAAAACAGTAACCTTTTTTTGAAATGCTTCGTATCAAGAAATGCAGAAAAATTTGAAAGGAGAGTGCCTCCCACATGAAAACGAAAAAAGATGCTGAAACCCCGAATAAAAAGCTTCCTGGGCTTTCCGAGGATGATCTTGCGCAGGTCTCCGGCGGTTTTGATCCCTTTGCTCCTCCCCCGGGCTATGATCCTCCCGATATCCCCGGCTTTGATCCCCCTAATATCCCCGGCTTAGACAATCCCGGCTATGAGGGCTCCGGCATCGTGCCGCAGAACCTCATCTTCATTCCTGACCCTGACCCATCGCAACCATGATGCGAGGTTTGTCCGCCGTGTCCGCAGATACATCCTGCCCGCAGGGTACATCTTTTGCCCGATAGGGTAAATATCAATTAAAAAAGTCTCTTTTGTCATACGACAAAAGAGACTTTTTGTTGGCAGGGGTTGTAAGATTCGAACTCACGGCACGCGGTTTTGGAGACCGCTGCTCTACCAGCTGAGCTAAACCCCTATATGGTGGGCCTTCGGGGACTCGAACCCAGGACCATCCGGTTATGAGCCGGGAGCTCTAACCAACTGAGCTAAAGGCCCGTATTGCCTCGATGTTTATTACGCGACAACGGATGAATTATAACACAGCACAATTTGTTTTGCAATAGCTTTTTTAAAAAATCATACTTCAAAATTCAAGTTTTGCGAATGAAACGCTCTCCGCATTTCGGGCATGTGATCTGGATCTTTCCTTTCCCGCGCGGGACACGGAGCGTCTTTTTACATTCAGGACATTTGAAAAATCTGTACTGTTTCAATGATTTGAGCTGAACAAATTTTGCCTTGATTTTTGTTCTTATCGGCCACCAGATTTTTATGAATTTGTCATTTTCGCGGCGCCGCGCCTGAATATTTCGTGACATCATGCGGAGAATCGAGAGTAGTAAGAGAACATAGCACGCTATCATAATGATGCCGGATTTGAATATTGCGGATAAAATACTGAGGATCACCGCAATGGCAAGCAGCGCCATATTCAACTGGTCGGGACCATATCTGCCGATCATCACTTTTTGCAGCCAGTTTCTAATCACATCAAGACCTCCGTTTGCTTATTTATTAATAAGTATATCACCGAATCACAACTTACATCAGCTATTTTACAGATATTTTACAAATATTTTTCGGGCTTATCAAATGCGTATACTGCCTTCTTTTTTCCGATCACATTGTCAATACCGTTAATGTATTCAAGCGGGTATTTCGGATTAAAAATGCGCTCTATTCTGCCGGACTTCGGCTCTACAAGCTTTGTTGAGCCTCCGCCTCCCATGGAAAGGATCGTACAGAGCTCTTCCATAATACATATATTATACACACTTTCAAAGCCTTTTCTGCACCAGCCGACGTTCTCAAATCCGCCGGACATGAATTTCTGTCTGTACAGATAATACGGCGCAAATCCGCATTCTCTGAGCCGGTTCGCCGCATAATCAAGCATTTTTCCGACAGCAGTGCCGTCCGGTATCTCCGTACCTTCAAGCGTTATGCGCGTACCTTTTTTGAGTGACAGCGTATGGATCGTGATATTCTCGGGCTCAAGCAGGAGAACACGCTCCAGTGTATCATAAAACCCTTCCGGCGTATCTGACGGCAGCCCCGCTATCAGATCCATATTGAGCGCCGGTATTCCCGATTTTTTATACAGCTTTACAGCTTTTACGATATCGTCTGCTGTGTGTTTTCTGCCTATTGCGTTTAAAACGCCGTCCTGCATCGTCTGCGGATTGATGCTTATTCTCGTTATATTATGCTCTTTCAGAACACGCAGCTTATCTGCCGTTATCGTGTCCGGTCTTCCCGCTTCGACTGTGTACTCAGAAACGGCGCTTAGATCAAACGCGCTTTCCATGTGCCGTAAAAGCCTGTCAAGCTGTGAGGATGACAGCGTTGTCGGCGTTCCACCGCCCATGTACACGGATATGACACGCATATTCAAATCACGCACAAGCTCCGCAGTTGCGTCGATTTCCCTGTCAAGGGCATCCAAAAACGGCTCGACAAGCTTCATGGACTTCTCAACACTGTTGCTCACAAAGCTGCAATATGCACATCTCGTCGGGCAAAACGGTATGCCGACATAAAGGCAGATATCGTTTTTTTCAAGTGCGCGCTGCACGGAAAGGCCGGCTTTTGCCGTGTCAATGCAAAGCTCCGCGCGCTTGCGCGAAACAAAATTATCACGCATCATTGCGCTGAGCGCGTATTTCTCCGTATGCCCGTTTTCGAGCATCGCCGTCACAAGCTTTCCCGGGCGTATCCCCGTGAGAGCGCCCCATACAGGCGTTATCCCGGTCATGGAAACAGCCGCTTTGTAAAATGAAAGCTTTACTATCCGGCCGAGGAGTCGGTCGGTCACGATTTTGTCCGTCAGCTTATCGTTTTTTATTCTCGCTTCTCCGCGGAAAACTTTCCCGTCCGGCGAGATTATATGCGCAACGGCAGAGGAGAGTGATCGATTCTTTGACAGCTTGATTTCCGCAAAAAGCTTTCCGTCCTCGCGCTCGCCGTATTCCGGTTTTTCCTCTGGGAAAAGCATGAGCATGATCTGCTCCGCGGCGTATTTATAATCATGTCCTGTAAGCTTTAATATCATTATTTTGTGCCCTTGGCGTAATTGATATAGTAATTGAATCTGCGTTCACGATCAAGCGTGGTGCTGTCCATATGTCCGGGATATACCTCATAATCTCCCTCCAACGAGGCAAGTCTGAGAAGGGAAGAAAGCATCGCATTCATATCGCCGTCTTCAAAATCCGTTCTGCCGCAGCTGTCGCGGAAAAGCGTGTCACCGGAGAAGATCACGTCCTCACACACAAGGCAGACAGAGCCGGATGAATGTCCCGGCGTTTCCATGACCTTAAAGCACAGCCCTCCGACGGTTATTACATTGCCTTCGCCGTAAAACACCGTGTTTCGTCCGGCAGCAAACTTCATCTGTCTCGGCTTTTCTTCGGGAAGATAGGCGTCCTTCCTGTTTATGTAAACTTTCGCTCCCGTCTCAGCGGCAACGCCCTGAAGACCGAGCCAATGGTCATGATGACCATGCGTGAGCAGAATGACCTCGACATGCAGCTTGTTTTCCTCGATGTAGTCAAGTATCGTACCCGATTCATCGCCCGGGTCAATGACCGCACACTTCATCGTGTTCTCATCGGTAACAACATAGCAGTTCGTATCAAGCTGCCCGACGGGTATGGTTTTAATAAGCATAGGATTACCTCCTCAATTCATTTCAAATAACAGCGTCACCGGCCCGTCATTTAAAGACTTTACCTTCATATCGGCGCCGAAAACACCAGTTTCAACGTGAAACCCCTCTTCGCGGCAAAAGCTGACGAAATCAAGGTACAGCTTTTCGGCAAGCTCGGGCGCGGCAGCGCCGGTAAACCCCGGTCTGCGGCTTTTCAGATCCGCATAAAGCGTGAACTGTGAAACGACAAGTATCTCCCCGCCGACCTTATCAAGGCTGAGATTCATTTTATCGTTTTCATCTTTAAACACGCGTGTTCGGCATATTTTCTGTGCAAGTCGCTTTGCCGTATCGACCGTATCCTCCGGGCCGACACCTAAAAGCACAAGAAAACCCGTTTCGATTTTTCCTTTCACAATGCCGTCCACCTCAACCGAGGCATACGACACTCTTGTTACGACCGCTTTCATAGGAAACCCTTTCTGTCATCTATCGCTTCTTGTTACCTTTGTAACGCCCTTTACAGCCGATAACTTTCCCATGACAAGGCGCAGCTCCTCATAGTTTCTGACCTCAAGCACCACCGAAGCTATTGACAGTCCGTCTCCTACATCGTGCGCGTTAAATGACGTCATTTTGATATTT
>JAZRYQ010000181.1:0-6255 GCA_045600805.1 Candidatus Alloscillospira sp.
TAATATCGTACTCGGTACGATAGACACGACGATGTTCCAGTCATCGTACAACGAGGAATTCACGGTCAAAATACCGAATGACTCCGTCAACAGAACGGGGATCACGACGGCGACCGTATCTGTGCGTGTTGTCGGACTTGAAACAAAGAAGCTTTCCGCATCGAATATTGAGATAACCGATGTTTCCGACGGTTATACGGCGGAGAGAATAACGCAGGCACTTGATATAACGCTCCGCGGCTCGGCAGATGACTTAAAGGGCATAACGGCAGACAATGTGCGCATAATAGCAAGTCTTGAAGAGCTTGACGAAGCGGAAGGCGTATTTGACGTTGTTGCGAAAGTGTCGGTTGACGGGCTGCCGAACGGCGGCGCGATCGGCACATATAAGGTCAACGTGATCGTGACAAAGGAAGAATAATGTTCGGTTATATAATACCGGCTCCGCAGGAGCTTTTGGTGCGGGAGTTTGATGATTTCAAAGCATGTTATTGCGGGCTGTGCCATACGCTCGGAAAACAGTACGGCGCGGCGGCAAGGCTCATACTCAATTACGATTTTGTGTTCCTCGCCATGCTGTTATGGCAGGGCGGGGAAGCACCGCTGTTTTCAAAAAAACGCTGTCTTGCGTGTCCGTATAAACGAAAACGCTGCGTTGAGAAAACAGGCGCGCTTGAAAACGCCGCCGGCATGAGCGTTATCCTTGCCTGGTGGAAGCTCAGGGATTCTGCGCAGGACGAAACGGGAATGAAGAAGCTTTTTTCAAAAACGCTCTGCGTCCTTTTTAAACGCACATATCTAAAAGCAAAAAAAGAGTACCCGGATTTTGACGGATGCTGTTCATCCTATCTGCAAAAGCTGACAGAGCTTGAAAAAACGCATTGTGCATCGCTGGACGAGCCCGCCGATTGCTTTGCGAAGATCCTGATGTCGGCCGCTTCATCGCCGGATGAAAAAACGATGAGGATTCAGCGGGAGATACTCTATCACGTCGGAAGATGGATCTACATCGTTGACGCTTATGACGATATGGAGAAGGATATGCGCAGCGGAAGCTATAATCCGATTTTCGAGCGCTTCGGGAAAACCACGTTATCACAGGAAGAGCTTGAAAGGCTGAAAACAACGCTTGCCCATTCAAGAAACATCGCGGGAAATTCCCTTGAGCTGATGCGCGAAACGCCGTTCACGGGGATACTCAGAAATATTATTTACTACGGGATGCCCTCTGTTTTGAGCGCTGTTCTCAAAAAAGAATTCAGAAAACAGAAATTCAGACATTAATTTATCAGGATAGGAATTAAAATATGAATGATCCTTATCAGGTCCTCGGCGTTTCACGGAACGCTTCGGATGATGAAATCAAAAAAGCATACAGAGACCTTGCCAGAAAATACCACCCGGATAATTACCATGACAATCCGCTTGCCGATCTTGCCCAGGAAAAGATGAAGGAGATCAACGAGGCATATGATACGATCACAAAGTCCCGTTCCTCCACGGGCGGCCATGCGGGAACGTATTCAGGCTCCTATTCCGGCGGATATTCATACGGCACACGCTCGGAAGAATTAAGACAGGCAAGAGCGGCGATCGATGCCGGGAATATCAATTATGCCGAGCAGCTTCTCAATGCATGCGCCAACAGAGGAGCGGAGTGGAATTTCCTGATGGGAACGGTGTATTACAGGCGCGGTTGGCTTGATGACGCTTACCGTTATTTTCAGACGGCTGTCAGCATGGAGCCGAATAACCCCGAGTACCGTTCCGCTATGGACATGCTTGCCCGCAGCGGAAACGCATACAACCCTGCGTATTATGCAAGACAGGGCGGAGACTGTGACACCTGTGATATATGCTCTGCGCTCATGTGCATGAGCATGTGCTGCGGAGGAAGATAGTGAAAAAGAAGAAAACGGCTGCGCTTGTTTTCTCGGCGCTGATGTCGGCGATGAGCGTTTCGGTCATGCTCATCGGGATGCTGTATCCCGGAGGAAAGCTCGGCTTTATGGCGCTTGCGTCTTTATTCATAACAGCCGCTGTCGCGGAATGCGGGTATCAATACGCCGGCTTGGCATACGGCGTTTCCGCAGCGCTTGCCCTGCTGCTTCTGCCGGACAAATCGCTCTGTATGTACTTCGTGCTTTTTTTCGGGTATTACCCGATCGTGAAAAGCGTATGCGAAAGATTTAAAAGCAGAAGCCTCGGTTACATCGTGAAGCTTGCGGTGTTCAACGCAGCGCTGACGGTTATGGCGGTGCTGTTCGTGCGGGTGCTTATGATATCTTTTTTGGCAGATTTAACCGGCGCGGTGCTCTATATAGTGATTTATTTGGTTTTTAATGCGGCATTTTTGCTGTATGATATAGGCCTGTCACGGCTGATAGGCTTTTACATGACGCATATTCACGGAAAAATAAAATTATGAGAAGGTACTGTATATGATAAAAAGCATGACGGGCTACGGCGGCGCGAAAGGCGTTTCCGGCAGCTTCGGTATTCAGATCGAACTGCGCAGCGTAAACAACAGATTTCTGGATTGCTCCATACGTATACCGAGAGTGTATACGGCGGTCGAGGACAGCATGAAGGCTGTCGTACAGAAGCACATTTCACGAGGCAAGGTGGATGTGTATGTGACGGTCGATACATCGGCTGCCGATGATGTGGAAGTCAGAGTCAACAGAAAGCTTGCCGATTCGTACATGGCGGCGCTTACGGAGCTTTCCGAGGCATACGGCATAAAAAGCGATGTGACCGCACTGTCACTTTCCCGTTTTCCGGATGTGCTGACAATCGAGAAAAAAGAAACGGATACGGATGAGCTTGCGCGTGATTTGTGTGCGATCCTTGAAAAAGCACTGTGCGAATTTGACGCGATGAGAACAACGGAGGGCGAAAAGCTGAAAACGGATATATCCGCGCGTCTTGACGAAATTGAAAGGCTTACTGCTCTTGCAGAAGCACGCTCCCCGGAAACGGTCACAGCTTATCGTGAAAAGCTCACGGCTCGCATGATGGAGGTGCTTGAAAGCACGAATATCGACGAAAGCCGGATCCTTACGGAAGCGGCGATCTTTGCAGACCGGGTTGCGGTAAACGAAGAGCTCGTGCGTTTAAAAAGCCATGTTTCCCAGCTTCGGAAAATGCTCGAGGATTCCCAGCCGGTCGGCAGAAAAGCCGATTTTCTTGTGCAGGAATTAAACCGTGAGGCAAATACTCTCGGCTCCAAGGGCAATGACATCGAAATCGCGAACATTGTTGTTGATTTGAAAGCGGAAATCGAAAAAATCCGCGAACAGATACAGAATGTTGAGTAGGTGATATTTTGAAACTTATTAATATCGGCTTCGGCAACCTTGTTGCCGCTGAGCGTATCGTGTCCATCGTCAGTCCGGAATCGGCTCCGATAAAGAGAGTAATCTCCGATGCAAAAGAGAAATCCTCGCTGATCGATGCGACTTTCGGGCGAAGAACGCGGGCCGTCATTGTGACGGACAGCGGATTTGTCATTCTTTCCGCGCTGCAGCCCGAGACACTGGCGGGAAGGTATGCCGGAAAAGCAGATAATTCACAGGAGATGACCGAAAATTGAGCAAAGGTAAAGTGATCGTCATTTCCGCTGCTGCCGGAACGGGAAAAGGGACGGTCATATCGCGCATTTTGCAGATGCGCGGCGGAATCGAGCTTTCCGTTTCCGCAACAACGAGAGCGCCGCGTCCGGGAGAGATCGACGGAGTGCATTATTATTTCGTGACACGCGAAAAATTCGGGGAAATGATAGAGGCGGGACAGTTTCTGGAGCATGCGGAATTTGTCGGCAATCTTTACGGAACGCCCCTGCCGCCGCTGATCGAAAAAACCGAAAACGGGATCAACGTGATCCTTGAAATTGACGTGCAGGGATTTTTCCAGGTGAAGGAAAAAGTACCGGACTGTGTAACGATCTTCCTTGCGCCGCCGAGCCTTGAAGAGCTTGAGCGCAGATTGCGCGGCCGCGGCACAGAGGACGAACCTACCATAAAGAAAAGACTTGAAGTAGCGAAAACAGAACTGCTGCAGGCTGAAAAATTCGATTATATCGTGGTGAACGATATCGTTGACAGAGCGGCAGAAAAAATAGTAAGCATTATCGAAAAAGAGCAGGAGTGATTTTATTATGATGTTATATCCTTCATTATCAAAGCTTTTGGAAACGGTCAACAGCCGTTACGCCCTTGTAAATCTTATCGCCACAAGAGCAAGACAGCTTTCGGCAGAGGCAGAGGAGAACCAGGAGCCTCTTGAAAAAAAGGCGGTTTCCGTAGCGATAGACGAAATAGCAGCCGGTGAACTGAAATACACAGGCAGAACGGATTTCTGATTCAGATTGCTCGTGGGGAGGTGACTGCCGGTGGAGGATATCGTTGTAGCACGGCTGGCAGTCTCTGCCGCTGTTTTTGCGATCGACAAGCCGTATGACTATCTTGTACCGGAAAAATTAAAAGAGAAGGTGTCCGTCGGAACACGTGTTTTCGTGCCGTTCGGAAGAGGAAACAAGCGCAGCGAGGGAATCGTCCTTGCCCTGTCGCATAAAAGCGAAAGACAGGAATTAAAATGTGTTGATTCCGTATTGGATGATAAACCCGTTTTGGAAGCGTGGCAGATAAAGCTTGCTCTCTGGATGCATGACAGATTTTTCTGCACGGTTTATGATGCCGTGCACGCGATGCTTCCTGCGGGAATGTGGTACAAGGGCGATAAGCGCCGCGTAAACGACAAAACGCAGAAGTTCGCGGTGCTGAACGTTTCAGGCGAGGAAGCGATGGATATTGCCGAAAAGAAAAAGCTCCGCTCAGCAAAACAGAGCGCGGTTTTGGAGCTTCTTGCCCAGATCGGTGAGGCTTCCGTATCGGAAATAACGTATTTTACCGGCGCTTCGTATCAGAGCATATCCGCGCTTGAAAAACAGGGGTATATCTTTACGGAGCAGCGCGAGATTTACAGACGACCGGATGTTGTCCCGCGCGGCGGTGACGAGATAACGCTTACCGACGAACAGCAGGCAGCGTATAACGGTCTGACCGTTCAGGCAGACAGCGGAAAATCTTCCGTAGCACTTTTATTCGGCGTAACGGGAAGCGGCAAGACAAGTGTGTACATAGAGCTTATACGCCATGTGACAGCCCGGGGAAAAACGGCCATCGTGCTTGTTCCCGAGATTGCGCTCACGCCGCAGCTTATGAGTACGTTTGCGGCATATTTTGAAAACGATGTTGCGCTTTTGCACAGCGCGCTCGGTATGGGAGAACGGTATGACGAGTGGAAACGCATAAAAGCGGGAAAGGTCCATGTCGTTGTCGGCACGCGCTCCGCGGTTTTTGCGCCTGTTGAAAATCTCGGCCTTATCATACTCGATGAGGAGCAGGAGCATACCTACAAGTCGGATTCAAGCCCGCGGTATCACGCGCGTGATATTGCAAAATACAGATGCGCCCATTCAAACGCACTGCTGCTGCTCGGCTCTGCTACACCGTCGGTCGAGACCATGTATTATGCCAAACAGGGTGTTTATTCTCTGTACACCCTGCAAAACCGGTATAACAGACATAAGCTGCCGGACGTTATCATAACCGATATGAAAAACGAGCTTCGCGCCGGAAACGCGGGAGATATAAGCGCTGTGCTTGCCGCCGAGATAGAAGAAAATCTTCGGCGGAAAGAACAGACGATACTCTTTCTCAACAGACGCGGGGCAAGCTCACAGATCACGTGCGTTGAATGCGGGTACGTTTTCAAATGCCCGAATTGCAGCGTTTCCCAGACGTATCATTCCGCGAATAAGCGGCTTATGTGTCACTACTGCGGTCATTCCGAGCCCATGCCGGAAATATGTCCCGAATGCGGAGGGCAGCTCAAATTCTCCGGCACGGGTACGCAGCGAGTGGAGGATGAGCTTAAAAAACTTTTTCCCGATACAGGCACCGTCCGAATGGACCTTGACACTGTTTCGCTTGCACATTCACACGATAAGCTTCTTTCGGAATTCAGAGACAAAAATATCCCGATACTGTTGGGAACACAGATGGTCACCAAAGGGCTTGATTTTGAAAACGTCACGCTTGTCGGTGTGATCTCGGCGGATTCGTCGCTGTACATGAACGATTACAGAGCACGGGAGAGAACATTTTCGATGCTCACGCAGGTCGTCGGAAGATCGGGACGAGGCGAAAAGCCGGGACGTGCGGTGATACAGACCTATACGCCGAAAAACGA
>JAZRYQ010000182.1:0-3769 GCA_045600805.1 Candidatus Alloscillospira sp.
AGTAATGTCCTGTCGGCTCACAGCCGACCATGACCTTTTCAGCATTCATGCTCTGGCGATATCCGTCGAGCCAGTTGACAAAGGCAAGGTAGCCATCCAGATCATTGCTGAAGTGGAATGCTTTCCTGCTCAGCTCCTGACCGCGCCAGTTAAATGCTCGCGCGTAGTGGATCTCGCTGCCGACATCAACGCCGATGATTAAAGTTTGCTCTGTGACTTGCGCAATCTTTGCATTCTGTGTATAATCCATCTTGAACCTCCGGTTTGTTTGGGTTGTTACATCCAGCCAGATGCACCTCAATCTTACCGCGAGGTTCTCTCTTTTTCAATTAGCGCTTTTTACGGTTTACAGGAATGCTTGTATCCACAAAAAAGGGGCCGCGCAAAATTTTCATTTTGCTACAGCCCCTTGAATACTATTCTGTTATTGACAGTTTACAGGCACATTTCCGTTCTGCGGATGAGGTCATCCTGTGACTCTTTGAATACTTCTACAAAGTATGCGGAGAATCCTGCAACGCGGACTACGAGGTCACGGTAGTTTTCAGGATGCGCCTGTGCGTCACGCAGTGTATCACCGGAAACGATGTTGAGCTGGAGCTCCATGCCGCCCTGCTCAAAGTAGGACTTCATGATGCTGACAAGCTTTGTGATACCGTCTTTTGCTGAGAGGGAAGTCGGGTGGAACTTCATGTTGCAGAGAGTGCCGTTGCCGTATGCGGTGTAATCGAAAGTGAGCAGTGACTGCATCGTGCAGATGGGGCCCTTCTTATCCATGCCCTGTACCGGTGAGATACCGTCAGCGAGAGGCTCGGACTGCTTTCTGCCGTCGGGTGTTGCACCTGTCATCATACCGAAAACGACATTAAGTGTTACCGGATAGCAGCCTGCGGAATAGTGATTGCCGCGAGGACCGACACAGCGGTTGATAGCCTCTGCGTATGTGTTTGCAGCAAATGTCATATACTTGTCGCACTCTGGATTTGCGTTGCCGTAGTGCTCCATCTGACCGACGATCTTCTGTCGAAGCTCTTCATAGCCTTCCCAATTGTTCATGATTGCGTCATACATTTCGCGTGTCGTGGCGATCTTCTTCTTGAAGCAAACCTGGTCGATAATGTTGAGCGAGTCAGCGACATTGCCGACACCGATGCAGGAGTTGCCTGTTGAGTTGAACATTGCGCCGCCCCACATAACGTCTTTACCGGATTCCATGCAGCCTGTGAAGGTCGCGGAAACCATCGGAAGAGGCGTATGGAATGCAGCCATTGTTTCCCATGTATTCGTGCAGTTTGCATGCCATGCCATCCAGAAGTAGAACTGCTCTTTGACAGCTTTAAGAACTTCATCCATGGAGTTCATCTCATAGAGATAACCTGTTGCAGGACCTTTGCGTGTGTTTTCAACGCCCGGACGCTTAAAGGTGCTGATACCGTTGTTGAACGCCATAAGCATTGCCGCACAGATGTTGATATAAGATTCGGCACCGTCGCCGCCGGGCTGCGCCCATTCATAACCGCCTATACTCGGCTCTACGCAGCCTTCAAGAGAGTAGTTGCGGGCATATTCAAGAGGAATACCGCGTCTCATCATAGCGGGGATGATCGCTTCGTCGCTTTCAAATGTCGGGATACCGCCGCAGACCTTTGTGCATTCGATAGCAGCTTCCCAAAGTTCATCAGGCGTACCGGGGTGTACGCGGAGAGCCTGCGGTGTGTTGAGGCTCATACGGCAGCTTGCCTGAAGGAACATGTATGTTACGGGGTTGGTAGCATCGCGGCCTTCCATGTCTACGCCGCCAATGGTGATAAGCTGACCGCAGGTATAGCCCGGGTTTGCCTTTGTTGCACCTTCGGACCAGATCTTGTTTGTCTCAACGACTTTGAGGAAGAAAAGGTCAACAAGCTCCTGTGCTTTTTCGGGAGTGATCGTTCCGTTTTTGATATCCTGCTCATAGTATCTGCCGAGATACTGGTCCATACGGCCGAAGCTGATGCCATGGAGCTGACCGTCAAGGCACATGGCAAGCTGATACAGCCAGATGCACTGGATCGCATCGTGGAAGTTACGGCAGGGATTCTCCATGATCCAGTCAAGGCAGTCAGCAATTTCAAGAAGCTCAGCCTTACGCGCAGGATCCGTGCATTCATCGGCCTGACGCTTGGCTTCCTTGGCATAGCGCTTTGACCAGATGATGATACCTTCGCAAACGATGTCGATCGCGCGGTAGAAGTGATATTTCTGAACATCATCACCGAAGATGCCGTTTTCTTCGAGATCAGCGATCTTTGCGCGTGCTTCGTCACGGATAGCGCCGAAGCCCTTCTGTGTCGCCGTCCAGAAATTCGCTGTGAAGTGACCGACAGGGGCGGGAGCCATACCGGTTGCATTGAACTGGAGAACGCCGCTTCCCGTGATCTCGCGGATCTTTCTCGGAAGATACTCTGTTGCGATCGCGCTCATGTTGTTCTTGAGCCAGTAATCGCCTGTTTCGAGAAGATACTTCTCGTCCTCTTCGCTGAGCTCATACGGGTCAACGCTTCTTGTGCGGATGTTGTTTGAGCGGAGCTCATCCATGAACCAATCCCATGATGTTTCGGGGTAAAGCGGGCAGTCACGGTAATGCGTACCCTGCCAGCCGACGATGATCTCGTCCTCATTGATGAGAGTAGGCATATTCTCGAAAAGATTGCGAAGATTCTTTGCGCGCTTTAAAATACCGGTGAGCTGCGGATTGTTCATATAAAACTCTGTGATGAGCTTATATCGGCTGAGGTCAATCTGCGGCTTTGTGGTACGGCATTTTTCACGGATGCGTTTTACACGCTCTGTGATAGGACTCTGTTTGTACATTTTGCATCGCTCCTTATATGATTAATTTAATTTGTATTTCAGTGGATCTGGGCATTCAGACCGTATTCTTCCATGATACCCTGAAGCTTCTGCATATAAGCGTCGGACGGGGGAGTAGCCTCGGCGACCGGCTTGTCGCTTATGCGCAGGTATTTCATAACGCCCATATTGTGATACGGCAGAAGCTGTATGACCGTTACGGCATCGCCGAGCTCTTTGCAGAATTCAGCGGTTTTGCGGATATTTTCAACATCGTGGTTGAACATCGGAATGACGGGAATGCGTATCTGCATTTTTCCGCCATGTTCGGCGATTTTTTTTGCGTTCTCGAGGATAAGCTCATTCGGAACGCCGACAGTAAGCTTGTGTTTCTCACTGTCTATGTGCTTTAAATCGTACAGGAAAAGGTCAGTATACGGAAGAATGCTTTCAATGACCTCCCATTTGACAAAGCCTGTTGTGTCGATTGCGGTATTGATATCAGCCGCTTTGAGCCTTTTGAGGACTTCCAGCACGAACTCATGCTGAACAAGACATACGCCGCCGGATATCGTAACACCGCCGCCGCGTTTGTAGAACGGTTTTTCACTGATAAGACGTGAAACGAGAGCATCGACTGTGTAGTCTTCACCGCAGAGATACAGCGCGGACGGGTAGCAGACTTCGGCGCATTTGCCGCAGTTGTCGCAGAGGTCACGTTTGACGTGTATCATTTGCAAATCTGCACCTGTGAGAGAATCTTTTCTTGTTTCTCCAAGCTCTATCGCGTTTTGCGGGCAAGCGTTTATGCATCTTGATTCGCATTTTTCAGTACCCTGACATCTCATGGACATCCAGCTTAGCTGTTTGAAAAACTCCTGCGATTCGGGACTGTGACACCACGGGCAGCGAAGCGGGCAGCCCTTGAGAAAAACAG
>JAZRYQ010000183.1:0-3654 GCA_045600805.1 Candidatus Alloscillospira sp.
TGAAACGCTGTCTTTTACAGATTCAAACAGGTTCGTTTTATCACCTCCGAAAGGCAAAAGAAAAGCGTCACCGGATAATTGGTGACGTTGATAAGATGAATGATACTATCGAATGATTTGTACTCATGTAAACTCGACAAACTGAAATTTTGCGAGATCTTATTTCATAATGATGGAATACGCTCGGATCTCCCCAGCCATCATGTTCATTTAGCTATGATCAAAAGAAACTGTACACCTTTACCATGTCGAGCAAGCTGTTTATTCTTCATACACGATTTTTTCAAAAACGCATGCGCGGCATTCTTCCTGAGCGGCACCGGTCCAGTACAGCATACCGTCTTTGATTTCAAACCAGCCGAGATTATTGGACATGGTCATGTCGCTCGAAGTCTCATTGCCTTCGGCATCGTATGTAGAATGACTGATTTCTTCTCCGCGATATGACAGCTTGCCGTCTTCTCTCACAGCGTCATACATGGTCCAGCAGTTGAGTTCAAGAGCGGAGTCGGACCAGTTGACAGATATGTTGTACACATCGCCATGCCTTTCAACACACGCTGACGCTCTTTGGCTTACGGTGTCCTGATAATCGCCGACAAGCGGGTCATCCGTATGCTGCTTTTGAATGGAGGCAAACTCCATACAGATATTCATGAAGGTTTCCTCATTCATGAATACTTCACCGTCCGGGCTGACCGGGTCCTTTATCACAATCGTGTACTGCCGGTCATCATCAAAGAATCTTTCCAGATAGAACTCATTGGTATATAAACCAAAGTCCCGATTGGGCGTAAACTCATTATGTTCACTGTACATTCCGCTGATATCTTCATCAGTGATGCAGGCGCCTCTGAATGTCCACTCCATACCGTTGATTTCACAGACATACTGAGCAATTGCGTTATTGATGACGGAGAAGCTTTCGTCGGTTACACCCATAACGGCAGGATGCATCAGATTCACGCCAATTATTGTATTGATTTCTTCGATGGAATCATATTCGATGATCGGGTTGGGCATTCCGGCAGCTTCACCGGCTTTTTCTTCGTTTCCTTCCGCAAAGCAAACGGTGAACAGCAAACCCATGACCAACGCCAGGAGAATAATTGATCTTTTCATCATGCGATACAACACTCCTTGTTTCTTATTCCGAACGATGATACAGAAACCATACAGATGAAATAGGCAAAAAAGTCAGGAAAGAACTACAGGTCACCTTTTGTTCGTTCAAAGTTGACATCGGTGCGGCAGATGGAAACCGGAATGAATTATCCGAATCGAGAAAAAACGGATTCAGGTCCTACCACACAAAGTTCGACTTCGCCGCCTCGCCGTTGTCGATGAGTATGTCCTGCGCGGTCATTGATTGATTGACGGCTGTCACAAAATACGCCCAGTCAGCAATTTCCTCAGCGGTCGCCCACTTCGGAAGAAGCGTCTCATCCATTATCCGAGACCACAGCTCGGGATCATTTATGACGTGTTCGTTGAGCGCCGTCAACACTCCGCCCGGCGAAAGGCTGTTCGACGTCGCACCGTATTTTGCGACGCGAAGCGCGGTGTTCTTCATATACGCGACCATCCCGCCCTTGCTCGCGGCATATTCGGGAAACTCCGCTCCCGTTTGCGCGCTTCCCGAAGCGATAAACAGCACGCTTTTGATTTTTTCCTGGAACGCGTATTTTTCGGTAACACGAATCGTTCCCTTGAGATTCACGTCGATATCCGCTCCCGAATCCTGCACGCCCGCGTTGTTGATCAATATTTCCACATCCGGGATTCCGGGAAGCTCGCCGGAAAAGATGTCCGCCTTTATGTGCGTGTAGTTGCCGGCTGTTATGGCGGCATCGTTTCTGTCGATTCCGATTACTTCATGTCCGATCCCGATAAATTTCTTTGCAATCGCGTTCCCGATCCCGCGGCTCGTTCCCGTTATCAATACTTTCATTCCGCAGATCCTTTCTTATATAAAAGATAGGCTTCCCCGACGCCGTCGCGCCTCCAGGCCGTTAAGATTCTGTAGCCAAAGAAGGAAAACACGACCTCGCAAAGCAGTTCGGCAATCATTCCGGTCAGCGCGCAAGTCATGCACTGGGTAAGCGACCATCCGAAAAAAAAGTGACTGACCGCAAGCGCGAATACAAGATTATCGACAAACTGCCCTATCGCCGTTGAAATATAGGAGCGCGATATGTATGCCGCAAAGCCGTCGGGATTTTTCCTGTTGAGTTTTCCGATGAAAGAATTGATGAGGTTGTTGACAAAGGCCGACGAGATGAACGCAAGTGTGCTTCCGAAGATCACATACCAGGTTCCGCCGAAGGTACGGTCAAGTGCGTTGTTCAGCAGGGCCTCGCTTCCGGGAACATATGAATTTGCCCATGCGCCGGGAATTCTGCTTCCGATTGAAAAGAAAAAACAGAACCCGAGGTTCAACAAGCTCGCGAGCACCGATATTTCATTCGCCGCTTTCGCTCCGAAGTGCGTCGTGACCACATCCATCGTCAGAAACGCAAGCCACGAGACAATGATCCCGCAGTCGAGCGCGAGCCAGTCAAAGGGCAGGCTGATGCTTTTGTTCGCAAGCAGATTCATGGTGAAGACCGACATCACAAAAAGTGTGAGTACCGTCGGCGGTATTGATTTCATCAGCAATTTGAACTCGAACCATTCTTTTTTCAGAAAACGCATTTGAAAGACCTCTTTATCCCTTTTTCAGCCGCCCGTGCATTTCCTTCAAAAACAAAAGGATTGAAAGGAATAAACTCATGGCTGGTAGGATATTTGCTCGTTCTTTTCCCTCGCCAACAGCATTTGCTACACGCATCGTTGATACCGGATCATTATACCACATTTCAGCTGATGCCACAACCGCAACCGCTTGAAGCACAAAGGATACAGCCATTTCTGACTGTATCCCTTGTCATCTTTCATGTTCCTCTTTTTGGGGCTGTTCCTTCTCAGACTGCCTGTCCATGTTGAGTTCCGCATCCAGTTCAGCTAGCCGCGCACTCTTGGTTCGCAATTCGGATTCTTGGGGAAAAGGCTTCTCAAAATCCTTTACAACATGCGATGGCGAAAAAATAGGTTTGAAGTAATTTTTTCTCATGTCGCGCATATTGCCAAAAAAGACAGTTCAGAGCTCGATAGCTGATTGACTTCCAACTTCTTTGATGCTAATTCTAATGTACAAACCAAATCTGCCATCTTGTTCATATGCTCTACGATCACAATGGCACACTGTGTTCCGGAGGCAACCTCCGCTAATGCACGGAATGCCGGACGGACCTCATTGGCCCGGTTCATATCCACATCTTCTCCGATATATGCCTGAAGCGGATCGAAGATCAGGAGCTTATGTTTTTGTTAAATACAGAGTTTGCTGTGCTGTCTTGCAAACTCAGCAGCAGCTTCACGGCGTTCCGCAGAATAGGGAGCGGTCAACCGGATAGAGAAACGGTTTTTATTCACGAGATAGCAAACCGCTCCATCCGGGAAGGCCTTCTCAAGCCGGGCCGGATCCGGGTGCTTTTTCGCGTACCGTTCCAACCGTCTTTTTAAATCTTTGTTGTAGGTAAAGACGGACACCGGTTCATTCGTTTCATTGAAGTGGATTACCGTTTCTTTTTCCTCTTTCGTAATGTGCATTCG
>JAZRYQ010000184.1:0-4324 GCA_045600805.1 Candidatus Alloscillospira sp.
TACGACCTGCGTGACAAAGAATCGTTCAAGCGCTACGCCATAGTCCGAAAAGTCCGGCATGAGCTGTTTATGCAACGCTTCGGAAAATGCCGTCAGATGTTCGTCGATTTCAAAAATATTGACAGCGTTGTTTTTCATATACTGCGCAATATAGGTCTTCACGCGCGTCATTAAAAATCCGCGGAAAAGAGAGACAAGCTTCTGCTGAGAAAGGTCATTTTCCGTACCGACGAGTTTTAAAAGAAGCTTTCTTGCATCTTCTGCACGAAGGCTCATTTCTCCGCAGGCGCCGATGGAGATTGGGAAACCGTAAGTCGGCTCAACGTAAGTGACTTTGCTGTCCGTCCCCCATTTTAACGACATCTGCTCGGTTTTGTTGATGAAATATACCTCGCAATGGAACGGCGTTTTTTCATCGACCGTGCGGTTAAGCGCCTTGCCGATTTTCGGGATGTTCTGTGTTTCAAGCGTATAGCGCCCTGCGCCGAATGTATCGAGCGCCTGTCCGTTCATGAAGAATATCGCTTCCTGTGATTCGTGAACGATAAGCTGTGTGAGGCTGTTAAAATCCTCACACGGATGTTTCCAGATAAATGTACTGTTGTCACCTTCGTATTTGATGACACTTGCTATATTTCCCATTGTCGTACCCTCCAATTATCATTGCACCATTTTATGCCGTGATCTGTACGCTTTTTTCTCCGATGAGATTGCTGTTTCCATCATAAATTTTAAGTGTAAAAGTTCCCTGGCGTCCATACGCAGGTGTGTTATACCAAAACCAGCAACAACCTGAATAATTCTCTCCCCAATCTCCGGACCACTTGTTTCTATGTACACTGCCATCAGGAAAATAGCCATTATATGACAACTGTGTCTTTCCATCCGGAGTGCCGCCTGTAAGCTTTATATGAAAATACCAATTAGAATACTTACTGATATACTGCATATCCGTAGTTTCATTATCCTCGTTATCATTTGCAATTATGTCTACCTTCCATGCATACAATTCTTTGAATATTTCCTTCGTATCCTCATACTTGATTTCCGTCAATTCCTGTAAATATGCATAGGTAGACGTATTTTTACGTTCTTTATTGCGCTGTACATACTGGTACATGGCATCATGTCTTTTGTCTGCGCTGTCCTCGTAATCTCCGGCTCTTTCAAAACATCTGACCGCTTCCGGATATTTTTTGTCCTTTACATTCGCAAGTCCCTGCTTGTACCTTGCCTCTTTTATCAGCTCCGGGCTGTTCTCATAGTCTCCGAGCTGTTCAAGAACACCAACAAGCTCTGTATAGGCATCTGCTTTCAGATTTTTTGTCAAGCTGTTTGACGCAAACAAATACCATGATTTTTGAGCGAGCTCCTGTCCGTCCTGATAGTTTTTGACATTGTCAAACTGCTCGGCAGCTTTTTTATACTCACCTGCGTCAAAATAATCTTTTCCGGCAAGGTATCGGCATTCAAGGACCTTATCTTTGTTATTGACTGCGTTATATTGCTCTAACGCTGCAAGATACTCTTTCTGTTCAAAAAGCTGTTCGGCATACAGAACTGTTGCTTCGTGTACCATGGACTTATCCTGTGCTTTTCCGAAATACGTCATCGCGTCTGTTGCTCTTTCTTCCGATAAAGCAACCGTACCCGCTTCAAAGTAAGCATTCTTTATCTGCTCTTCTGAATCCGAATAGCCGTCTGCGTCTGTAAACGATTCTACCGCTTCAAGATATTCCGTGTTTTCAAACTGATACAGCCCCTTTGCATAATACACGCTCGGGATGATCTCTTCATTTTCACCTTTTTTGTAATATACGACCGCTTCGTCAAAATTATCGGCATCGAAAAGGTCCCGGGCCTGTTCAAGATATACGCCGGTATATGCCATTTGTTTTGCTCCCATAAAATCAGGCAGCAAGCCGTAACAATAAGCATCGGCAAATAATTCTCTCGCTTTATCGTATTCATCCTTTTTGAGCGCCGATTTTGCACTGAACACAAAAACCGCCGGCATAACAACGCTCCAAACGACCAGCGCCGCGGCGATCACGGCAGCCGCGATCATCGATATTTTTTTGATCTTCTTTTTCCGTTTCTGTATTTCCTGGGCTTTCATGTCCGCAAGACGCTTTTCTTCTGCTTTCTGTTCTTCTAAAAGCGTTTTGCATTCTTCGACGCGCTGCGCGCAGTCACGATAGTCTCCGAGTGCAGAGAATTTTTCTATTGCAGCAGCATAATTTGCTTTGCTTTTGAATGCTTCTGCTTCGTTATAAAGGCCGGCTAATCTTGCTTCTTCATTTCTTGATAAAATAGCCTGATTATACGCCTCAAGCTCCCGGCAAAGCTCCGGTGAGCCGAAGCGCAGTGCTTTCTGATAATTTGTATCGTTTTCTATTGGGGCATCAAGACGCGCAAGCTCACTTCTGTCAGCGATTTTGTTGGTGATCATAAGTTTGCATAAATAAGCTTCCGCGTTTTCCGGTGCAATATCAAGCGCCTTTTCGCAATATTCTCCGGCGCTTCTCCAATCACCGTCTTCAATAAACAGGTATACTCGTTTAAGAAGAGCATTTACCGGCTGTGAATTTGATGCCGACGCACGTGCTGCTTCTTTGTTATCTTTTCCGAGGATTTTTTTGATGCCGCGCGTTAAATCCTGCATGAAGCCGAGCTTTGACATATCCTGCGCCTGCAGGTGGGCAAACTCCTCGGGCAGATCATAAGCGTCCATATCGCGGTATGCGGGAATGAGCGTTTTTTTTGCGCCTTTTCTGATGAGGGCAAGATAACGCGACCACTCGTTTTTCACCCATACGGCATTGAAGTTTTCAGGCTTCGTACCGAGAACGACCATAACCTCTGCCGAGTTGAGCGCAGAAAATATATACGGCTCATAGGCCGCGCCGAGCTTATCCTCGAGCGTTATACGCGCAAAGAACACTTTCAGTCCTTCCTTGGTAAGCTCGTTGTACAAATCCGTCGCAAGTACGCTGTCCATCGTGCGTCTGCCGTTTGCGTCTGTTTCTTTATAGCAGATAAAAATATCAAAGGGCTCTTCCTTCTGCGAGATCGCAAGGATCCCCTTCTGTATCTCATCAATGGCTTTTGCTTCCTGTTCGTATATCTCTTTCTGATATCCGTCGGCATACCGAAGCGCGGATCTATAATCCTCATCAGCGAAAACTGATGTATACTGCGCACGGTTGACGGTCGGGATGCGTTTGTGAGTTGACGGATCCTCGACATACTCAATACCATAACGGCATAGCACGAGCGACCAGTAACTTTCCGCGTCGGTGTTATCCTCGCTCAGGATCTGCTCATAGATAGCCATCGCCTTGTCAAAATCATTGCTTCTGCGAAAATGGTTTGCTCTGTCGTATAAATTTGCTTTTTTGTCATCGTCGAGTTTCGGAAGCGTTTGCTTCGTACCGCAGTATTCGCATGTTCCGACTGTCGAGCCCTGCTCGAATTCTATTGTGCCGCCGCACATTTTACATTTGAATATCGCCATTATTTTATCCCCCATTTAATAATGAATCTCCTGGTAATCTCAAAATATTTCATTTGGTGACATTATAATTCTATTTTTTCAAAATTGCAACAAAATAATTCAAAAAAATTAATATTTTGTAAAAATTTGCAACAATTTTAATTTGAAACATTTTTATATAAAAACATTGCAGCGTGAAAAATGCTCTTAAAGGTAAAATAAAACAAAACTGACGCCGCTGAAAACGACGTCAGTACAAATGGTCAGTGAGAGAACTCATTTTGCTATTATCTGTCAATACCCGAGTTTATCCAAAATGCGCAGATAATAACGGAAAGCGGTCGGGACAGCGCGGGCAAGACGCTCATTGCGATTTATCCATGTATAATCGGGCAATTCTTCGTTCAGGCGAAGAATATACCCGCGCATGTGCCACTCGACATGTGAAAAAATATGCACTGCCTCACCGCAGAATTCCGCACCGTCGGGTACAATCTCTTCTTCATCGTTCGGAAGCTCCCACAAGCCCGCCAAAAGTCCCTTTTCCGGGCGCTTGCGCACAGCGCACTTTTCACCGCAGAGAAGAAGCAGGACACGCCGCTTTTCTATTCGGCGCGGCTTTTTCGGCGGCAGACACGGATAATCCGTTTCCTCTCCCATCATGTGAGCTTTGCAAGAATCTGCAAGAGGACATGCTTCACAGGCTGGCGATGCAGGTGTGCATATGACCTCGCCGAGCTCCATCCAGGCACTCGTAAATGCAGCGCACTCATTTTCCGCATACAGAGCGCGTAGCTCCTCCGGGACGCGGTTTTTCACGCCGGTGTG
>JAZRYQ010000185.1:0-2281 GCA_045600805.1 Candidatus Alloscillospira sp.
GATATTGATTTTGAACTTTATCCGGAGCAGCATTGCAGGAAAGCACCGGAGCTTCTTAAAAGCGCCGGCGTGTCCGAGGATATGATACACGCCGTGTGCAGTCACGGCTTCGGACTTTGCTCCGACGTCGAGCCTGAGCATATTATGGAAAAGATCCTCTTTGCGTGCGATGAGCTCACGGGACTGATCGGCGCTGCCGCGCGTATGCGCCCGTCCAAAAGCGTTTCCGATATGGGGGTTTCCAGTCTCAGAAAGAAATTCAAGGATAAGAAATTTGCCGCTGGCTGCTCGCGCGATGTCATAAAAGACGGCGCGGACAGGCTCGGATGGGAGCTTGATGCGCTCTTTGAAAAAACGATCCTTGCCATGCGCTCGTGCGAAGAAAAAATCAATGTTGAAATGGCAGCACTCGGACTTGATAGCTGAGGTGGGATATGG
Source organism: Candidatus Alloscillospira sp. (assembly GCA_045600805.1). Taxonomy (GTDB): domain Bacteria; phylum Bacillota; class Clostridia; order Oscillospirales; family Oscillospiraceae; genus Alloscillospira. The sequence goes on from JAZRYQ010000185.1 coordinate 439, forward strand.
AACTTAGATTCAAAGCGCTTATTATGGACGAACCGTCCGTTGACAGGACGCTTACGCGGATAGCGCATCAGATAGTCGAAAAAAATCACGGTACGGAGGTTTACCTCGTCGGAATCAAAACACGCGGCTACCCGCTTGCGCTGAGACTTGCCGAAAAGATCAAGACGATCGCAGGGATCACCGTTCCCGTTGGAGAGCTTGACATTACGATGTACCGCGACGATCTGACAACGATAACGCCGGAGCCTGTCGTATCGTCGGGAAATATTCCGTTTGACGTGACGGGGAAAACGATCATACTTGCGGATGATGTTATTTTTACCGGCAGAACGGCACGCGCGGCGATGGAGGCCGTATTAAAGCGCGGACGCGCCGCCAGAATACAGCTTTTCGCCATGATAGACCGAGGCCATGCCGAGCTTCCGATAAAAGCGACATTCGTCGGTAAAAACATACCGACGTCCATTAACGAAATGGTTTCCGTGAAGCTTGACGAAATTGACGGAGAAACAAGCATTTCAATATATGAGAGGGTAATGTAAATGAGAAAGATTCTTGTGGTAAACGGCAGCCCGAGAAAATCGGGAAACACGGATAAGCTTTGCAGAGCGTTTATCGAAGGAGCGAAGCAGGCGGGACATGAGATTACGTATTATCCGCTTTCGCAGTATCCGATAAACGGCTGCCTCGGCTGCGAAAGCTGCCTGAGAACGGGAAAATGCGTGCAGAAGGACGCAATGGCATCCGAAATTTTCGATAAGCTTGTCGAATGTGATACCGTGGTTATGGCGTCACCGGTCTATTGCTATATGTGCACATCTCTTTTGAAGGCATTTGTTGAGCGCACTTACCCGATGAGTGTGCTGCCGATGGGACGAAGAAAAGACGCGATCATGCTTGCAACAGCAGGCGCGGGCGGCTCGGTTTTTTCGCCGCTCAAAGATTGGCACAGAGCCAACATCGGCTATATCGGCTGGCGTGACGCGGGCGGCGTTTATGCCGGCGGCTGCGGTATGTCTGTGCCGTCACGGTATCTTGATGAAGCAAAAAAGCTCGGAGCATCGCTGAAATAAATAAAAAATACGCAAATTTGTAAAATTTGCTCTTTATACACGGGAATTTGTATGTTATATTAACATTTATGAATTATTTTTTTGGAGGCACCATATTATGTCTAACAGAATTTTTACTTCCGAATCGGTAACAGAAGGTCATCCCGATAAAATGTGCGATCAGATTTCTGACGCAGTGCTTGACAATATCATTTCTCAGGATAAGATGGCTCGTGTTGCCTGCGAGACATGCACGACCACGGGACTTGTCATGGTAATGGGCGAGATCACCACAACGGCTTACGCCGATATTCAGAGCATAGTCCGCGAGACGGTAAACGGGATCGGCTACAATAAGCCGGAATTCGGCTTCGACGGCAATAGCTGTGCCGTTATCACGGCTATCCATGAGCAGAGCCCGGATATCGCCATGGGCGTTGACAATGCTTATGATGATGCCGACGAAACAGGCGCAGGCGACCAGGGAATGATGTTCGGCTTTGCCTGTGACGAAACGCCCGAGCTTATGCCGGCACCTATCTCCTACGCTCACGCACTTTCCAGAAAGCTGACGGAAGTAAGAAAAGCAGGTAGACTTGATTTTCTCCGCCCGGACGGCAAGAGCCAGGTAACGGTTGAATATGACGAGAACGGCAAGATCGTAAGCATTCCGGCGATCGTCGTATCAACGCAGCACAGTCCGGATGTATCCATCGAGGATCTCCGTGAAGCCGTTATCGAAACGATCATAAAGCCGACGATCCCGGCAGAATATATTACAAAAGACACGA
>JAZRYQ010000186.1:0-3073 GCA_045600805.1 Candidatus Alloscillospira sp.
ACTGACAAATTGTCGGCAGGTGTAATTGAATTCCACTGCTTGATTAACCTTATAAAAAAGGGAAAAGAGGGAAAGAGATGGACGAGTTACTGGAATGGATAGAGTATATAGAAGAAAATGCAGATAGCAGACAGCAGCGGAAAGTACGACATCGGTTAAAGGACATATGAAGAAGGAATATCATCCATAGCAGAAAAGCATTACTCCGGAAACAGACGAAATATGCTTTGCTCCCGCACGTTTGTCATTGCCTGTCACTGGACATGAATCGGCGCTTTCTGATAAAATAAATCTGTATCGTTATATATTTTTTTCGTTGAAGCGGACAGATGAAGGCAAAAAGCAAGACATATATATCTATTGCAATTCTGATCGTCATGGCAGTCGCTATCGGGTTTGTTATTCACATGGTGTTTCGGCTGAATATTCTGCGCGACTCCTATGTGCTGGCAAATTCCGTTTTCGGTATCGCCGTGCTTGCACTTGGAATGGGTCTGATGGCAAATATCGCGGTCAGCAGCTATCAGGATGCAGAGCTTATCCTATTAACGAATTAAAAATAGACATTTTTATACATATAGTTTTAATCCCACAAAAAAGGATTAGACTAAAAAGCACAGGAAAGGCTACAGTATTATGAATAATAAGGATTTAACGTATTTCAGCATCATAGGAAAATTGAATGCGTCTGTTTCTAAATCTGACGATTTTGAGCACGCACTGAAAGCCGGACTGAAAATCATCACAGACAATGCCCTTGCCGACTATGCTGTTATCTGGACGACCATGTCAAAGCAAAAGCCGGTGCTTTATCCGCTGTATTGGCTGTGCCCGGTGGATATCACATCGAGGAGGCATGAATCGGGCGATGGGATGGTCGGACGAGTGTTCCTAAGTCAGACCTCCGAGCTGATAGCCGATTTTCGCCGTAACAGAGACGAGGGCACCGCAGCGGATTTTGAAGGGCTGGATATTTCCGGCGTGCTTTGCGTACCGTTTGCTGCTGGAGAAGATACACTCGGCTGTATCCAGTTTTTGCGTACAGATGACAGCCCGTGCTTCACGGATGACGATGTAAGCTCATGCGAGATGTGGTCAATGATGATACAGCTCCTCATCAGGGAATACAGACTTTTTCCGTACAAAGAAAAAAACAAAAAAGCCATCATATCCGCACGCAATATCTGCAAGCGTTACAAGAGCGGAGATTCGTATTCTCAGGTTCTCAAGGGCGTTAATTTTGATGTTTATGACGGTGAATTTCTGTGCTTCCTCGGTGAATCGGGATGCGGCAAATCCACCATGCTCAATATCATCGGCGGGCTGCTTGATTTTGAAGAAGGAAGTCTCACCTTTGAGGGAAAGGAGCTCCGCAATGTTTCCCGCGACGAGCTGACCGAGTACCGCAAGGACAATATCGGCTTTATTTTTCAATCATACAATCTGATGCCGAACCTCAACGCAAAAGACAATCTTTCGCTGATTGGCGAGCTCGTGAAGGATCCCATGGATTCGACAGAGGCTCTGCGTCTCGTCAATATGGACACAAAAGCTGACGCCTACCCGAGCAGATTATCCGGCGGTCAGCAGCAGCGTATCGCCATTGCCCGCGCCCTCGTGAAAAAGCCGAAGCTGATCATTGCCGATGAACCGACTGCCGCGCTCGATTATTCCACGAGTATCGAGGTATTGAAGGTGCTTGAAAATGTACTCAAGGTCGGTACAACGCTTATCATGGTCACGCATAATGAGGAGATAACGAAAATGGCGGACAGAGTCATTCGTTTCCGCAACGGCAGAACCTATGAGATCACGGTTAACCCGAATCCGGTGAAAGCGGAGGATCTTGTGTGGTGATTTTCAAAAGAACACAATGCGTTGATCTGTTAAGCAGCATACGCATAAATATTGTGGCGTTTCTGGCAATTACCGTTTTTGTTATGTTCGGCGCTGCGCTTTACTCCGGTATTGGATGGAGCGGCGAGGCGCTCATCGCATCTGTTGCGGAGGAACAGACTGTCGGCAATATGGCAGATATAGAGCTTATCTTTCCCTACGGCTTTGATGAAGACGATATTGCCGAGCTCGGATCGGCTGACGGCGTTGGAGCGATCGAGGGCGCATATTCAGCCTTCTCGCAGTTCAAAACGAACGGAGAAAACTGCACCGCAAAGCTAATCATGATCGGACACAATATCAACCGCCTCACCCAAACCGAGGGGACTCTGCCGCAGAAGAGCAACGAGATCGCCGTTGAAAAAAGCTGGGCTTTGGAAAACGGCGTCAAAATCGGCGATGCTGTTTCCTTTATCCCGGACGGAGACAAAAACGCGCATTTTCTCCATCATGCCGCAGAGGGCAATTTTGCCGCATTATCGGTCGGCGAACAGAATGAGATGAAGTATCTCACCAATCGTACCTTCACCGTAACGGCTCTGGCAGAATCCCCTGCGTATATCAGCAATGAGGCGACAGTGTATGAAACCTCCCCGTCAACGCATATCCCCGCCTCCTGCCTGATGTTCGTACCCGAATCGGCATTTGACGCTGACTCCTTTACGGGTTATACCACCGTGTTTATAAAAAGCACAGAGGCCGAGAGATTTGTGTCCGGAACGGATGAATATAACGCCGCACTTGAGCAGTTGAAAGAGCATATACTGCCCATCGCCGAAGAAATGGCTGAACGTAAATTCGGAGAGCTTAACGATGCTCTGGAAGCCACGGGAAAAATGTTGCCCGAAACCGCAGCTTTGAAGGAATTGAGCAGAGCCGGAGTGACTGTCGTTATGCATGAGAGTAATCCGTCTATGGTCGTTCTGAAAACAGTCTGCGATTTGTTCGATACGCTGAAATACAATTTTTCAATACCGTTCATACTCATCAGCCTGCTCGTTTCATATTCGACAATATCTCGCACCATCCATAAGGATATGAGCTGCATCGGTACAAAAAAGGCGATGGGCTTTAAAAACAGCAGTATCATAATAAATTACATACTCTTCGCGGCTTTGGCGGCTTTCATAGGATTGGTATCGGGCTTTTTCATCAGCAGATTTATAATAGAGCGTCT
>JAZRYQ010000187.1:0-2670 GCA_045600805.1 Candidatus Alloscillospira sp.
AAAAAATATTTGTGTATGGCGGCAATCTTGGAAAGCCTCAAGGAATACCATTTTTGATTGATTGTCTACGTGCTGAAAAAGATAATACTAATGCTTTCTTCTTGATTGTTGGAGATGGAACGGAATACGGAAAACTGGTAGAATTCGTTACGATGGACAAACCTGCTAACGTGAAATTAATGAAGCGTTTGCCCAAAGATGATTACGATCGGATGATTGCTGCATGTGATGTTGAATTGATTTTTCTTGACCATCGTTTTACGATCCCGAACTTTCCGAGCAGGCTGCTTTCTTATATGCAGGCGGGACTTCCCGTACTTGCCTGTACCGATCCCTGCACGGATATAGGAAAAGTGATAACCGGCGAGGGCTTTGGCTGGTGGTGCGAAAGCTCTTCTGTGACTGACTTTGAAAATATTATCGAAAGATGTCTGAAGGATGATTTTCACGACAGGAAGCTCCGCTCCCAAAAAGTATTATTATCACGATATTGTGTTGCCGATGCTTATGACAAAATAATAACTGCAATGAAGAAGGAGTAAAAATGGACAGAGAATATCAGATCTGTTCTTGCTGCGTGATGGACACCTCCGACGAAAGCATTTCATTTGATGAAAACGGTGTCTGTGAACGCTGCAATGAATATAAAAGCAGGATCCTGCCGGAATGGAATTACGGTATCGGGCATGAAAAAGAGCTGAATGAGCTTATTGTAACTATCAGGGAAAGCGGAAAAGGCAAACAATATGACTGCATTCTCGGATTGAGCGGAGGGCTCGACAGCGCATATATGCTCCATCTTGCCGTTACGCAATGGGGGCTCCGCCCATTTGTTTTCCATGTTGACGCAGGCTGGGATCTGCCGGTAGCGGAACGGAATATCCAGCGAATGATCGACAAGCTCGGGATCGAACTCCATATTGAAAAAATGGATCGCAGAGAAATGCGGGAAATGCAGCTTGCATGGTTCCGCACGGGTATGTCCGCATTGGACTCGCCGCAGGACCACGCATTTATCGCGCTGGTGGACAAGTATTCGCTGAAATTGGGTGTAAAATACATCTTAAACGGCTACAACATTTCCACAGAAATCGTTGCAGACCCTAAATCATGGACAACAAAAGGTACGGGGCCGACCGGCGACAGTACATATATGAAGGATGTTATAAAAAAATACTGCCGTATACCTATAAAAAATTACACATTTACAAACGGCATAAAGCATAAATTCTGGATCCCGTACGTCAAGGGCGTGAAAACGGTAACACCGCTCAATCTTGTGCCGATAACGAAAGAAAAAATGATAGATACTCTGGTAAAAGAATACGGCTATGAGCCATACGGGCAGAAGCATTTTGAAGATATGCTGACTAAGTTTTTAGGAGGCTGGTGGACTCCCACGCGCTTCGGACATGATATACGGCGCGCCCAGCTGTCAAGTCTCGTCATCACCGGGCAGATGTCCCGAAACGAAGCTCTTGATATATTAAAGCGCCCGCCTTTATCCGAGGAGGAAAGCTCCGCTTTATTTTCCGCCGTTGCCGAAAAGCTGGGCATATCGGATGACGAGCTGATGGCGCTTCATGCTTTGCCGGAATGCACAGAGCACTTCAAAAGTCAGCAAAAGCTGTATGATCTCGGCATCAAAGTATATGAAATACTCGGGCTGGAAAAGCGGATCCGTAAATAATCCGATTGGTATAACTGGCCTGAAGAAAAAATCGCGGAACGTGCAGAATTCATCCGCGAACCAGAGCGTTTCCTGAAAGAGGAATAGCATTTCGCCATTACAGAATACGCCGCTTGATTTCATCCGGCCGTCAATTCATATCGCCGCTTTGCGGCAGAACGGAAATGATTATGAAGATCCTTCACCTTTGCCTTGCGGCATTTTACGTTGACAACAATTCATATCAGGAAAATCTTCTCCCGAAAATGCACGCGAAAACGGGACATGAAGTAAAGATCATTGCATCGACCGAAACATATATCGACAAAAAAGTCCTCGGTTATGTTGAGCCGTCTGAATATGTCAATGCCGACGGAATACCCGTCAAAAGAATAGCGTACTCGAAGCTGTTTCCGAAAAAGCTTGTGCACAAGCTGCGGCTCTACCCGGGACTATACAAAGAAATTGCCGAATTCTCGCCTGATTTCATTTTTATACATGATGTGCAGTTTTTAAGTATCCTCAGCGTGAAAAAATACCTCAAAAAGCACCCGAATGTCATCGCGGCAGCAGACGGACATGCGGATTTTAACAACAGCGCCCGTAGCTTTGTGTCATACAGGCTCCTGCATAAAATGCTATACCGCTTCTGTGCGCGCACGATCATGCCGTATGTAAAGCGATTTTTCGGGACGTTGCCCGCTCGTGTGGACTTTTTTGCAGACGTATACGGTATTCCGCGCAGCAAGCTGGCGTTACTGCCTATGGGGGCGGATGATGATCTGCTTCTGAAAATTCGGGAAAACGGGCTCGGGGAAAAAATCCGTGAAGAAAACGGCATCGCGCCGGAGGATTTTCTGATCGTCACCGGCGGCAAATTAAACTCTGCAAGGCCCGAAACATTGACCGTGTTAAAAGCCGTTGCCGCTATGAGCGATCCCCATGTGAAGCTGATTTTTTTCGGAAATGTGGCTGATGAGTATTTATCCGATTTTAACAGG
>JAZRYQ010000188.1:0-3076 GCA_045600805.1 Candidatus Alloscillospira sp.
AAAATAAGAAAAAAGCTTATAGCGCGCGATTTTAAAGCGCTTAACGATATGCAGAAACAGGCTGTTATGGCAACGGAAGGACCGCTTTTGCTGCTCGCCGGAGCCGGCAGCGGAAAAACGACCGTACTGATAAACAGAATCGCCAATCTCATACGATACGGCAGGGCGTCGGATACGGACGAAATGCCGGATGGCATAACAGAAGAAGACATAGATTTTCTCGAAGATCAGCTCCGATTCCCGACAACGGACGGAAAGGCAAAAGCGGAAGCGCTGTGCGCGGTTTCCCCGTGCGAGCCGTGGCGGATCATGGCCATTACATTCACGAATAAAGCCGCCGATGAATTGAAAGACAGACTTGAACGGATGCTCGGAGAAAAAGCGGGCGATATATGGGCCATGACGTTTCACGCCGCCTGCGTCAGGATCCTGCGCCGCGATATCGAGCGACTGGGCTATGACAGAGCATTCACGATTTATGATACGTCTGATGCGGGCTCGCTCTGCAAGCGTATCATAAAAGAACTCAATCTCGATGACAAGATGTATAATTACCGCGCCGTGCTGTCACAGATCAGCAAAGCAAAGGACGGCATGATAACACCGGAGCAGTTCGCGCTTTCGGCAGAGAAATCAAGCGATATCCGCAAACGGAATATCGCAAGAATATATGACGAGTATTCAAACCGCATGAAAAACGCCAATGCTCTCGATTTTGATGATCTCCTGCTTTTAACGGTAAAGCTTCTGCTTGAAAATGAGGATATTCGTGACTATTATCAGCGCAAATTCAGATACATACTCATCGACGAATATCAGGATACGAACAAGCTCCAGTATCTGTTTGCAAGCGCGCTTGCCGGCGGACACGGAAATATATGCGTCGTCGGTGATGATGATCAGAGCATATATAAATTCCGCGGCGCGACGATCGAAAATATACTCAGCTTTGAAAAGCAGTATAAAAATGCGCGCCTTATCCGTCTTGAACAGAATTACCGCTCAACAGGTCATATTCTCGAAGCGGCAAATGAGGTGATACGAAACAACGTTGACCGTAAAGGAAAGAATCTGTGGACGGAAAACGGCATGGGCGATAGGCCGACGCTTTATATCGCAAACGACGAGCGTGACGAGGCAAGCTATGTCGCAGGAAAAATAATCTCCTCCGTCGGAACAGGGGAGAATTTCCGTGACAGTGCCGTACTTTACCGCATGAACGCGCAGTCAAACCAGATCGAATTTGCGTTCAAGCGCGCCGGAATACCATACCGCGTGATCGGCGGCATGAAATTCTTTGACCGCGCCGAGGTCAAGGATATGCTTTCCTATCTCTGTGTCATCGTAAACCAGACGGATGAAACACGCCTTTTAAGAATTATCAACCAGCCGCCGCGCGGCATAGGGCAGGCAACACTCGATACGGCGTCGGAGATTGCCAACACTTACCATACGGATTTATTCGATGTTATTTCCCATGCGCAGAATTATCCGGAGCTTTCCCGTTCTGCGGCAAAGCTGCGCGCATTTGCCGCGCTTATTGACGATGCGCGTGAAAAAGAAAAAACGATGCGCATGGATGAGTTTTACGACGAGGTCATTCATTTGACGGGGTATGTGCGTATGCTTGAGGAAAAAAACACAGATGAAAACCTCGCACGCATTGAAAACGTAAACGAACTGAAAACCAATATTATTTCCTATATGAAAGAAAATCCCGAGGGAACGCTTGCGGGATTTTTAGACGAGATATCACTGTATACGGATATTGACAATCTCGATAAAAGTCAGGACTGTGTGTCGGTCATGACGATGCACAGCGCGAAAGGTCTTGAATTTCCGAATGTTTTTATCATCGGCGCCGAAGAAGGCGTTTTCCCCGGTATGCGCTCGATAGGTGAGCAGGAGGAAATGGAGGAGGAACGCAGACTTTGCTATGTCGCCATGACGAGAGCAAAGAAAAAGCTGTATTTTACATGCGCGCGTCACAGAATGCTGTTCGGAAAAACAGTGTCGGGGCAGATATCACGCTTTGTAGAGGAAATATCAGACGAGCACATCACAAAGCCGAAAACACAGGGATATGCGTTTGGCGGCGAGTCCGGTGCATGGGATTCGCGTCCGGAGCCATCGTGGGGCTCACCATACACAGGCTCATCACGGCAAACACGCGAGTACACACCGAAAAAGGATTATTCCGCAAGGCGTCCCGATGTCAAAAAGCCGATTTCCACGCCAAAACCGACGGCAAAAACGGAAATGCTTTTCCGCGTCGGTGACAAGGTACGCCATAAAGCGTTCGGAAACGGCGTTGTCATGAAAATCCAGCCCACGGGCTCGGACGCACTCATGGAAGTGGAATTTGAAACCAAGGGTACAAAGCGCCTTATGATGCGCTCAGCATCCGCATTCATGGAAATAAGATAATATTGATTTACGACAGATTGCCGGATATTTTTTGGGAAGTGGTATCTTGAAGAAAAATCATTCGCTCGGAAGAGTCTCACTTTTAGCGGCAACGCTCATTTGGGGTACTTCCTTCGTGATCATGAAAAACACGCTTGACAGTGTGAATACGCTGTACATTCTTGCGTTCAGATTTACGATCGCAGCGCTCCTGATGGCAGCTTTTGCGGCAAAATTTGTTGATAAGACCATTGTGAAAAAAATCGACAGGGGATATATCCTCGGCGGTGCTGCCATGGGGTTATGTCTTATCGCGGCGTATATTCTCCAGACATACGGGCTCGTATATACAACACCGGGCAAAAATGCGTTTTTAACATCGTCGTATTGTATTTTGACACCGTTTCTCATTTGGCTCATTAACAAAAAAAGGCCGTCAATAAAAAACTTTATCGCCGCATTCGTGTGCATAATCGGCATAGGCTTTATTTCGCTTGAGAATGACCTGACCGTAAATCTCGGAGATCTTCTGACACTTGCCTGCGGTATATTCTATGCGCTGCATATAATCGTGATCGACAAATGCGCCGGCGGAAAAAACGCCGCCGTGCTGACGGCAATACAGTTTTCGGTCGCTGCCGTTGTCGCCTGGATAGCTGCGATGATCTTT
>JAZRYQ010000189.1:0-2098 GCA_045600805.1 Candidatus Alloscillospira sp.
TGACGACCATGGCTATCAGGATCAGTTTCACGAACTGTTCCAGGAGCTTTGCATCTGCATGGAAAAGATGATGATGGCGGAGCTGGCGGCGGTGGAAGCGGAGACGTTGTTCGAGGCGCTCTATGCCCAATCAGACGACAATTTTTTTGGTGATCACTCCGCTTTTGACGATCCGGAGCGTCCGAAACTTAATGCAATATATCAGTATGAAAACATCGGAATGTACTGTTTTTACGGATCGGGAAATATTGAAATATGCTTTGTCCCGCTGACCGCAAGCTCTGTCAGTTTTCTTGAGGAAAACGGGATACCCCTGCTGGATTGGAAGGATTCTGATTGAAAAAGAATGATTTGATTTGGATTTTTGCGTCAGTCATACTGTTGTCCGTGGCTGCGCTTCTGATATTTTTGCCGCACAGCCCCAAAGACTCCGATTATATTCTTGCCCCGAATATTACCGAAGACTCTGAAGAAATGCCTGTATTTTCCAAACAGGATTCCAGTGATATACTTGCCGAAAGTGTTTTGGGCAAAAGGGTTCAGACAACAGACGAGGAAAAAACTGGTATTGAAGCAGATATGCAGGAAATCAGTAAATTGTGCCGTGCAAATTATCTTCAGGCAGAAAAGATACCTTCTGAATATTTTGGACAAGAAAATATCGGACAGGAAGACATTGATGCCATGGAAGTGGCAATAAGCAATGCCGGTTACTGCGTGGAAAACAGCGATGCAGTTTATCCGAAATATTTGGAAAACCCGGAAAGTCTGAATCGGTTCTGGGATGATGTTACGAATGAGAACGATGCGGCAGCGACGGTCTGGAGCATATCGCAAAGCGGCTCGATTTACTGCCGCGTGTTTCAGTTTGCAGACGGAAAAGGATATTGCATTCACGCCTCAGGCGAATGGGACGATGCCGGTTCCCTGCTCCTTACTTATCTTGAGAAAAAAGAAATACTGTATTGGGATATGACGGCAAACGGGTTCATTTATCAGGACATCTATCTTGACCGCCACTGGACTGCCGCCAATCTACTGCGCCTGCAGCCCGTTGATCACGACCTGTATGCGTGGACGGAAAAATACATCGCGCCAATCGAATATCACAACATAAATCTCTTTCTTCTGGATTGGGATAGCAGCAACTTCGGCAATGTGTGTTTCAACGACCTTCTTCCCCAAATGTATCGGATAGAATACGGGGACTACCTCTATGCTCGAGATTTCCCGTATTCCGATGATCCTTTTTTCCATAGCGTGATCCCGGCAGATCTGTTTGAGTCCGTTATTTATACGCACTTCAATATCTCGTTAGAAGAATTTCGGGAAAGAGCGTTATACGATGTTGAAAACGATGCGTATCCGTGGCAGGATCTCTATTGCGGAAATGTCCTGTACTATCCGGAACTGATTCCGGAAGTAACAAAGGTGACGGACAACGCCGACGGCACGGTGACAATTCTTGTAAACGTCATGTGCCCGGACAAACATACGGATCATCTTTTCGAGCATGAGGTCACGATGAGCATAGGCGCGGACGGCTCATTTCAGTATCTATCTAATAGGATTGTCTATCGCAGTGAAAACGAATTGCCTTCTCCACAGGCGAGAATTGAGGTACAACGCTTTAATGTGGAAGAATCCCAAAACTATAAAAAAGAAACGGAGACGGAACAATGAATCCCACTTATGAACATAAAAATGATCTGACTTTTATCGGTTTTCATACCGAAATCGCACCCGATGAGGGTTACAACAGATGCCCGGAGTTCTGGGACAAGGAATACAACGAAAAGTACGCTCGTCTCTGGCAGACAATGAAGCCCGAAACGCCGGTGGAAGCGGCGATCCTTGCAAACGGCATCGGGATGTATGCCATCTGTGCGGACAGTGATGACGTCTTTGCCTATTGGATCGCCGGACTTTACAAGGGCGGCGACGTGCCGGAGGGGTTGGAGCTTTTCACCTTCCCGGAAAGCGACTGGGCGATCTTCTCCGCAAAAGGCCCCCTCCCGCAGTCTTTGCAGACGCTCAATACACAGGTGTGGAACGAATGGGCGCCGAACATAAAAACAATGTATGAGATCGGCGCGTC
>JAZRYQ010000190.1:0-10532 GCA_045600805.1 Candidatus Alloscillospira sp.
CAGCTTTGCGGATTTGTTCCTGAAATTATAGTTTCTTGTCAGGATCTCAAGCATGGACGGTAAAATCGTCGTGCGCATGATGGAGGTATCTTCCCCAAGAGGATTGAGAATCTTCATGGATCTTCTGAGAGGACTGTCCTCCGGGAGTCTGATTTTGTCATAATAAGACGGGCTTATGAAAGAATACGTGATGATCTCATTGTAGCCGCAACTTCTGCAAAGCGCTCCGAGCTCACGCTCAAGCTTCTGCTTATCGTCATATCCGCCGAGCGTCGTATCCCCGCGCATGAGCGTTACGGGTATCTTATTATATCCGTAAAAACGTGCGACCTCCTCTGCGATATCGGAATAGTGCTCAATGTCACTTCTCCAGGACGGAACGTAAATATCGTCGCCGTGAAGCGCAAAGCCGAGCTCCGTCAGAATTCTGCGCATCTCCTCCTCGGCAACATCGGTACCGAGAAGAGCATTCACTTTATCCGGCTCAAGCTTCACGATTTTTGTTTCATACGGTTTTGCCGCAATGTCGATAACTCCGTCGATGACCTCGCCCGCTCCGAGCAATTCCACAAGCTCGCACGCTCTCTGAACGGCGGTGATCGTCGCCTGCACGTCAAGCCCTTTTTCAAATCTTGCCGAAGCGTCCGTTCTCATGCCGAGCTTTGCCGCCGTGCGGCGCACGGAGGTGCCGTTGAAATTGGCTGACTCAAAAACAGCATATTTCGTATTTTCGGTAATTTCACTGTTCTCTCCGCCCATGACGCCGGCGAGCCCCACGGGCTTTTTGCTGTCCGCGATCACGAGCATATCACCTGTAAGTGTTCTCGGTGTGCTGTCAAGCGTGTTCATTATCTCGCCGTCTTCGGCTTTTCTGACGACGATCTTGCCGCCGTCAAGACACGCATAATCAAACGCGTGCATCGGCTGACCGTACTCGAGCATTACATAGTTCGTTATATCAACGATATTATTGATTGGACGGACGCCTGACGCTCTCAGCCTTTCGCGCATCCATTTCGGTGACGGCTCTATTTTGATATTTTTGATCATTCTCGCCGTGTAGCGCGGGCAGAGCTCCGCATCCCGTATTTCGACCTTTAAAAGCTCGTTTATGTCACCGCTTCCGCCGCGCACGACCGGCTCATGGAACTGTGCCTTTTTGCCGTATGTGACGGCGGCTTCACGCGCAAGACCGATAACGGAAAGGCAATCCGGTCTGTTCGGGGTTATTTCAAATTCTACGACCGTATCATCATACCCGATGATCGGCTTTATATCGTCACCCGGCTTGCAGTCCTCTTCGAGGATGAAAATACCGTCGGCGATCGCATACGGAAAATCATTCACCGTAAGTCCGAGCTCCTTGAGCGAGCACAGCATACCGCAGGATTCCACACCGCGAAGCGCTCCCTTTGTGATGTGTACGCCGCCCGGAAGATAGGAATCGTCCTTTGCTACGGGCACAAGGTCGCCTTTTCTGACATTCTGCGCACCGGTCACGATCTGAACGGTTTCGTTTCCGACGTTTACCTGACAAACCCACATATGGTCGGAATTTTCATGGCGCACGATGCTTTCGACTTTGCCGACAACGACGTTTTTTATCTCGTCACCCGGGCACTCAAAGCCCTCTACCTTGGAGCCGGAGAGCGTCATATCCTCCGAAAAATCTTTATTACCGGCATCTATTTTTACAAACTCATCGAGCCATTTTCTGGATAATTTCATATTGTCCCCTCCTTATTAGAACTGCGTAAGGAATCTGATATCGTTTTCAAAGATAAGGCGCAGATCGCTTATCTTGAATCTGCGGAGAGCGGTTCTCTCAAGTCCCATGCCGAATGCCCAGCCGGAATACACAGACGTGTCTATTCCGCAGCCTTCGAGCACCTTCGGATGCACCATACCGGCGCCTAAAAGCTCTATCCAGCCCTCGCCCTTACACACACGGCAGCCGACGCCGCCGCATTCGTGACACTGGACATCCATTTCGCAGGACGGCTCGGTAAACGGGAAGTGATGCGGGCGGAAACGTGTTTTCGTTCCTTCGCCGTAAAGCTTTTCTACGACCGTGTTCAGCGTTCCTTTCAGGTCAGCCATCGTGATCCCCTTGTCAACGACAAGTCCCTCGATCTGATGGAACATCGGGGAGTGTGTTGCATCGACCTCATCCTTGCGGTAAACTCTGCCCGGCGCGATGACTCTTATCGGAAGCGGTCTTGTTTCCATCGCTCTTGCCTGCATCGGCGATGTCTGCGTGCGGAGGAGAATACTGCTGTCCTCAGCAAAATAGAATGTATCGGACCATTCGCGCGCCGGATGGCCTTCATCGGTATTCAGCTTCGTGAAATTATACTCGGCAAGCTCGACCTCCGGCCCGTCAAGAATCGAAAATCCCATTCCGACGAAAATATCCTTGATCTCATCGAGAACCGTGTACATTGGGTGCTTGTGACCTATTTCCGTTGTCTTGCCCGGGATCGTAACGTCGATTTCTTCGTCTCTCAGCTTTTTTTCAAGCTTCAGGGCATCTACGCTCTTTGAAGCCTTATCAAAAGCTTCCTCAATATCCGCGCGGACCTTGTTTGCAAGCTGGCCCATGATCGGTCTTTCCTCCGCGGATAATTTACCCATCTGTTTCAGTATCGCCGTAAGTTCTCCCTTTTTACCGAGATATTTTACACGCAGCGATTCAAGCGCGTCTGCCATCTCGACCTTGTTTAAAGCTTCAAGCGCCTCTTTTCTGATGTTTTCAAGCATCTCTTTCATGGTTTTTCAACTCCTAATAAAATAATTCCGGTTTTGTTCGCAACAAAAAATGCCTGCATCCCAAACGCACTGGGACGAAGGCAAAGCTTCCGCGGTACCACCCGTATTCAGCAAAAAATGCTGCACTCTCTGCCTGTAACGGGGCATACCGCCGGGAATTGACCGGTGCTCACAGGCGAACTAAGCTTTTCCTCGTGCAGGGCGCTTTCAGCCGACGGCGCTCCCTCTCTTTTCACTGGTATCCAAAGCTATTTTCCTGCTTCATCGCATTTCAGCATATGTCTTTTTATATCACATTTACAAACAAATATCAACCTTTATTTTATGTTTTTGAATAAATCCGATTTGACAAACATACAGCAATGTAATATACTTGATTATGTGAGCATTGCAATTTTACGCATAAAGGAGCGAATTTTAATGGATATTTTTGAAAAATGCTATAAGCGCTCTATGGCGGATGAAATTCGCGAGCAGAATATTTACCCGTATTTTCACGCCTTGGAGTCAAAACAGGATACGGAAGTTGTCATGGAGGGCAAGCGCCGCATAATGCTCGGCTCGAACAATTATCTCGGACTTACCACCTGCCCCGAGGTGATCGAAGCCGGCATGAAGGCATATAAAGAGCTCGGCTCCGGCTGTTCAGGCTCCCGCTTTTTAAACGGGACATTAAAGCTTCACCTCGACCTTGAAGACGCGCTTGCAAAATTCCTGCGCAAGGACGCCGTCGTGACGTTTTCGACGGGATTTCAGACAAATCTCGGTATTATCAGCGCAATCGTCGGTCTCAATGACTATGTTATCATGGACAAGGAAAACCATGCGAGCTTATATGACGGCTGCAAACTTTCTTACGGCAAAATGCTCCGCTTTGAGCACAATGACATGGCAGATCTCGAGAAAAAGCTTCAGAAAGTACCTGAAAACAAAGGCTGCCTTATCGTGACGGACGGCGTTTTCTCCATGGGCGGAGATATTGCAAATCTCCCCGAAATATGCAGACTGGCAAAACAGTACGGCGCAAGAGTCATGGTCGATGACGCGCACGGTCTCGGTGTGATTGGCGAAGGCGGCAGAGGTACGGCAAGCTATTACGGTCTTGAGGACGAGGTAGACATTTACATGGGAACATTCTCGAAATCCCTCGCCTCCCTCGGCGGCTATATGGCTGCTTCCGCAAGAGTCGTCGATTATGTGCGTCATTCATCGCGTCCGTTCATGTTCTCGGCATCCATCCCGCCGGCGAACTGCGCCGCGGCGCTGGAAGCGCTCCATCAGCTTGAAGCGCATCCCGAGCTTGTAACAACACTGCAGGACAACGCACTTTATATGCGCAAGCGCCTTGATGATCTCAAAATCAAAATGCGTCCTTCAAACGGCAACATCGTTCCGATCATCCCGATTTATACATATGAAGATATAAGAACGCTGACAATTGCGAAAGACCTGTATGAACACGGAGTTTATGTAAACAGCTCTCTCCCGCCCGCAACCGCTCCGCATGAATGTCTGCTCAGAACGAGTCTCATGGCAACACATACTCATGCGCTTATTGATGAAGCCGTTGAGATCATTGCGGAAGTGCTCGCAAGGTATGAGCTGTGAGCAAGGTATGTCTGATCACCGGCGGGACATCCGGAATTGGCTTATGCACCGTCAAGGAATTGCTCAAAGCAGGCTGCACGGTGTATGAATTCAGCAGACGCCGGGACGGTGCGCCGTCCGTGCATCACATGTCGGTTGACATAACAGATGAATCCGCCGTAAATGACGCCGTTGAGAACATCATCCATGCGGAAGGTCATATCGACATTGTGATAAACTGTGCCGGCTGCGGCATTTCCGGAGCCGTGGAGTTCACAAAATCCGAAGATGCGCACTTTCAGTTTGATGTCAATTTCTTCGGCATGGTCAATGTCAATAAAGCCGTGCTCGGCATTCTCCGCCGTCAGGGGTATGGCAGAATAATCAATATGAGCTCTGTCGCCGCGCCGATCGCCATTCCGTTTCAGTGTTATTATTCGGCAACGAAGGCAGCGATCAATACATACACGCTTGCGCTTGCAAACGAGGTGCGGCCTTACGGCGTGTCGGTCTGCGCTGTCCAGCCCGGTGATATCAAAACAGGCTTTACCGCCGCACGGCGCAAATCCGAAGACGGCGATGATGAATACGGCGGCAGGATATCAAAGAGCGTCGCCGTCATGGAGCATGATGAGCAAAACGGCATGGCGCCGGAAATCGCAGGTGCTTTTATCTGTAAAATCGCCTGCAAAAAACGTGTAAAACCGATATACACGATAGGCTTTCAGTATAAGCTGTTCTGTTTCATCGCAAAAATACTTCCGGCAAGCCTTGTAAACTATCTTGTCGGCAAAATATACGGCTGAATGGTCAAAAAAATCACCGCGGGTATTGACATTTGTCTCCCCGCGGTGTTATTATATCTCATGCTATGCGCGAGTGGTGGAATTGGCAGACTCGCTAGATTCAGGTTCTAGTGCTCACTACGGGCGTGCGGGTTCAAGTCCCGCCTCGCGCACCAGACGTCGCCGTAAGTTTTGTATTGCTTGCGGCGACGTTTTCTTTTTATGAAAAAAACCTGTGACATAACAAGTCAATTGTGTCAGGCAACAAAAAACACATCATTTCTCGCTTTATGTCGTGTTCATTTTCGTCCGTTGATGTTATCTTTTGCGTGAAAGGAGGATCTTTATGGATCAGATCAGAATAGGCTCTTTTCTGAAAAACCTGCGAAAAGAAAAAGAGCTGACACAGGAAGCATTGGCAGAACGGTTCAATGTTTCAAACAGGACGATTTCACGTTGGGAGACGGGCAGCAATATGCCGGATATCGGTATGCTGGTCGAGCTTGCGGAGTTTTACGATGTAAGTATTCCCGAAATAATCAACGGAGAAAGGAAAAGCGAGAGTATGGATAAGGAAGCAAAAGAAACAGCCGTAAAAATGGCGGAATACAGCCACAACGAAGTAAAAAACACAAAAAAGATAATTGCAGGCAGGATGATGGCTGCTTTCGGCGTTTTCATCATTATTTCGGCTTTGATAATGTTCCCGAGCGAGAGCAGCTGGAGCAGTGTTTATTCCGTCATCGGAAGCATTTTTCTGCTTATCGGTATGTATCTGATCATGCGGGCTGTCGTGGTAAAGAGAGGTCTTCGCGCATTGACCGTTGCGTTATGCGCCGTTATACTGTTCGGCCTTTTTACCGTTTCGGATTATCTGGCTGTCTCGCAGTTCAATCAGGTTCCCCGATTCTGCTATGAAGTAACATACAGCTCCCTTCGGCCGGATGAGCTTGTCTATAAGACATGGTTTTTCACGGCTGTTCAGGAAAATCCCGGCACGGAAAATGCGCGCGTCAAAATCGTGAAACGCCATAGAGAAAACTGACGCGCAGTTTATGGTACTTTTTCGTTTCTGCAAAAAATGACAGGTTCCATTTTGAACCTGTCATTTTTACTGAAAATGTAAAATACGTATCAGAACACTATTTCGTCGTTGTGATAAACCCGGTAAAGCCTGCTTTTTTGATTTCCTCCAGATACGCCTCCGCGTTGGCTTTCACGGCAAACGCTCCCACCTGCACGCGGTAGAGCGTTGTCGGCTCGGCGGGTATTTCCGGCTCATCGGCCGCAGGCGTTATGTAATCCGCTTTATAATATTTGCAGATACCCTTGCAGATCGCCTCCGCAATATTTTCCGTGTTTTCGATGATCCATTTTGCATAAGCCGGCACATCATGGAACTCACACTCGCAGTAAACAGACATTGCCTTCGGATTTTTCATCTCGATCCACGTCGTCTGCTGGCTTACGTTCTCGGATTTTCCCGGCGTTATCGGTGCAAGGAACTCATAAACACACTGCGCGGCTTCTTTTCCGGCGCTGTAATAGAAAATCCTCGTTCCGCCGACGGCCCCGTTAAACGCATTTGTATGGATCGCAAGGTGCATATCCGCGCCCCATGCATCGGAATTTTTGCATCTCTGCTCCGCCGTAAGGTACTGCTCAAGCTTTACATCAAACCCACAGCGTTTGAGCGAAGCTTCAAGTGCTTTTCCGATTTTACCGCACTGAACATCCTCGGTTGTATTGCCGTATGCGTATTTGTTGCCGTTCTGATTTGACGGCGATATATAAATCTTATTTGCCAAGGTTGACCTCCGATCAATTTAATATGCCGGGTTTACCGGCGTGTAACATATTCGATTTTTACCGAAGTGTTTTCGATATCTCCCGATATCTGTGTTATGCAGTCATCGCCCTCCGGGGTTGTCAGCTTCTGCGGCTGCGTCGTAAAGCTCTGCTCCGGAATTTCATAAATGACCGCAGCGCCGGTCGTAAGGACACCAGTTGATGAGATCCAGTTAGTCCCGACCATTTCTCCGTTATAACTGCTGATCACAGCCGTTCTGCGGATCCCTTCACCTGTTGATGAATCCCATTCGTCTTTTGCTTCTCCGACTGCGCATAACCCGCCGCCTGAAAGGGCGGAAAGGTCGACCGTTTCTCCGCTTTCGTTCTGCCATATCGCATTGTTGGGATATATCGTCTGCGGATATGCTTCCGACGGAGACGGAACGCTGCCTGTATACGGTTCATAGGAGGTCACTGCATTGCCGCGCTCGATTTGCAGATTTTTGATTTCGCTTTCGCCGGCACCGGACGCAAAACCCATTACAATGCGTTCAACCGTTTTTCCGGAAGAGGATACAGAGGTAACATATTTCCAGTCAGAATACGCTATGCCCGGCAAATAATCTCCTTTTGTTCCGTCCGTATAGTACACGCGCAAAAATACGCCCAGTATACTGCTCGAGCTGTAATTCGGTGTTCTGTAATACATGGAAACCGCAATCTGCCCTGTATAACCGTTTGTGTTTTCCCAGATATTTTTCCCCGATACTTTAAACGGCGAATCAATATACACTGTACCGTCATCACGTATCACGCAATTACAGTCCAGCCAGATCTGCGGATCTGTGAGGTTTTTGCCTGTGTATGTTTTTTGTTTGCAGGCTCCGTAAAATACCGCATTCGGCACGGCGCTTTTCACCGCGTCATTGATGATGACGCTGCCTTCACCGGTAACTGTTTTCACTGACTTCTCGGGTATATGCAGATTGCCGGTCTTGCGTTCAAGGCTATCGGCAAAAAACGTATACCCCTCGACCACCTTATCCGGTGTCGCCGTAGCAGTGACATCGACTGCTTCGATGTGCAGGTTTTCGGTCAGAAGCTTATTTCCCGTTTCGAGTGTCTGCTCCTCCGGGCCGGGCGTTATCGCATAGTCCCCATTGTATCTTTCGTACAGATCCGCCGGAACGATCTGTCCGCTGAGCTTTACATCCAGGGCTGTATTGTCATGTACCGTTACTTTGATCGCCTGCATCAGTTCTCAGCCTCCCTGTCAAAAAGCGTGTCATTCATCATCAGCTCAACGATCGCCGTCGCGGGATTTTCTTCGGAATACTCCGTGTATATCCGCGTATCCATATAAAACGGCTTTCCCGGCTCAAAACCATATGTCTCCTCTTTTGTAAAAAGAACGGAAAGCGAATTTGTATCGGCGATCCTGACAACACCGTTTTCATCCGAAGGCTCCCATACAGCCGATTTTATCGTTTCCGCGTTCCGGCTGCGCTTTTGCTTGAAAATAAATTCAATTCGTTCAACGTCATCCAGCGGCAATTCATTTTCGCCGTCGTCAAAGCTTACAGTAAGACTACGCTGTGTGCCCTGTTTTATTCCTTTTGCGTAATAGTTTTCCACACGTTTGCCTCCTCAATATCATAATATTTGCCTTCCCTGTTTTGTGGTATCAATAAACAGCGAAAAAATAAAAAAAGTTGCACGGCAAAATGCAACTTTCAAAAACTTTTCATTATGAACAAATTATAAATTCCGAAAAACCGATATTGATTTTCCCGGTCAATTATAGTATCATATCGCCTCGGTAAGAAAGGATGTTGATATATGGACAAATATATTCCGTATGAAAAGCTCTCCAAAAAGAAAAAACGTGAGCTTAACGCAAAGCACAGAAGCACATGGGGCGGAATGAATCCCGTAACGCGCAGAACCGAAAACGCAAAAGCGTACAACCGAAAAAAGGCACAGAGAATGAATTATGATGATTCGTTTTCTGTGCCTTTCTGATTATCAAAACAGCTTTAACGCTTCCTGAACGATCAACGTCGCCTCTTCGGAAAGCACCTCTTCTCTGTACAGTATGTTCATCGGCATCCTGTATTTGATCGGATAATACATATACGCTGTATTTGACCTTGCGCTGTCCCAATCGCTGAACAGCATTACGCCCTCGCCTCTTGCCATATTGAACAGCGCGGTATTGATACTGCCTGTGTATTTTATTCTCGGCGTAAAGCCGTAAATCTCGCAGACCTCCGCAAGAATATTGGCAAAGCGCTTGTCAATATGTTCATCGTAAATAAGAAAATCATACTCCGCAAAATCGGATGGCGTTTTGATTCTCCCGTATATATCTTTGGAGCACAGGATCCCGCAGCCGGTGGTCGATATCTTTTTTGACAGGATGTTTGAGCCGGACGGTGTAAAGAAATTATGCGTAAGGACAATGTCAAGCTTTCCGGACTGAAGGCGCGTTATCAGCTCGGACAGCCGGTAACCTTCAAATGTTATCTTCATATCGGGATGCTTTTCCGCAAAATACCCCGTGATCTGTTTGTAGAAATATTCGGGATTCCACGTATCCGGGCAGCCGATTCTCACTTCTCCGAGCGGCTTATCTACGATCCTTCTGATATCATCCATGAGCATCTCATATTCATCGCTCGCTCTTGCGATGAATTCGTAATACAGCTTTCCCGCATCCGTGAGCTCCGGCTGGCGGTTTACGGTCTTTAAAAGCTTAAAGCCCAGCTCCTCTTCAAGCATCGCGATGCTTTTGCTGACAGCAGGCTGTGAAATATAAAGAGAATTTGCCGCACGTGTATAATTGCGCTCTTTTACGACCGCCATGAAACAGCTCAGTTGGTTAATTGTCATAACGCATCCCCCTGAATAACTTATCGGTTATAATTATTTTACTATTATACTACTTGAAATGCAACTTTTTTTAATGTAGAATCTATATAGATTCATGTAAATTCTGACAGGAGGAAATAAAATGATCAATACAAATCACAAGATAATCTATGATCCTGACAAATGCGTCGGCTGCAAGCTTTGCTATAAAGCGTGCTTCGTCGATGTTATCCGTTGGGACGAAGAAGCAAAGCGCCCCATCTTCAAGTATGTTGAGGACTGTGAGCACTGCTTCTACTGCCAGTCCGTCTGCAAAAAAGAAGCTATCACCGTTGTTCCCGATTTTACGAGTGAGCACTTTATGCAGTCGTTCGAGCAGTATCGCTGATAGGAGGGGAAATCTATGGAAATCAAAAGAGAAAATCTGTCCTGTGACGTTCTGATCGCCGGCGGCGGTATCGGCGGTCTGTCCTGCGCTGCTTCACTCAAAGAGCAGAATCCCGACCTGAATATCATCATCATCGAAAAACAGCACGCCGGATACGGCGGAAAAGCCAACAAGGGCGGCGGCGTTCTGCAGTATTCCAACGATGACGTTGACCCGATGGCGTTCCTTGCGATGCACGTAAACAGCATCGGCTGCTATCTCGGCAATCAGCAGATGCTCCTTACCTATATGAAACGCAACCACGAGCTTCTCGACAAGCTGACCGAGTGGGGCGTTAACGT